>NZ_JAKMRM010000008.1:0-74602 GCF_025772105.1 Campylobacter sp. IFREMER_LSEM_CL1846
TTTGATGTTTCATATTTTGCTCTTAAAAGTTTCAAATTTTCTTCATTATGTATGATTTTTATCCTATCATCTTTACTAGCATATTCTTTAGCTATATCTATACTTTTATCATTACCACAATCATCTACTACAATGATTTCTATATCTTTAAAAGTTTGGTTTATACAACTTTCTAATGCTCTAGCTATATATTTTTCTACATTATAAGTTGGTAGTATGATGGAAATTTGACTCATGTTCTATCCTGAAAAATTTTTTTAGGATGACGAATAATCATTTTGAATTTCAGGTATTTTTTATAAATTTCAATATTTTTTTTAAAAAAAATAATTTCTTTTTTGATTTTTAGAGGATCTTTAGCTATTTGCATATTAAAATAATACATACAATAATCTTTGATGCCTTTTTTTAAAAAATCATTTTTAATATCAATATTAAAAATATATAATTGTTTCGCTATTTTAACAAGGCAATAAATTCTAAAATATTCTCTAAGCTCTTTATAATCGCTAAAATGCTCTTTTAGCGGCTCTAGATATTTAGGTAATTTTTGCGGTATTAAAGTATTTTGGATATTTGTTATGGAGCCTTTTCTAATTCTATATATCATTAAGGTTGTATTGATATAAAAAACTTTTTTCGCCAAGCAAAACAATATAGTTCCAAAATCATGATCTTCATGATAAATTCCATGTGTGAAACGAAGATTATATTGATTTAAAATTTTAGCTTTAAAAGTTCCTTGCCAAGTAAAATAAAACTGAAAAAAGTTATTTTCTTGCAATAGTTCTATGCCGGTATTAAAAAATATTTTTTTACTTTTTTGCATTAGGTCTGTTGGTGGTTTTTTTAAAAAATAAGAATTTTCTTCATGATATTCTTCAAACCCATGTGTGTAAATATCCAAATTTTTTTCAATCATTTCTTTCACACAAAGTTCTATACAATCGTTTAAAAAATAATCATCAGAATCTAAAAAGTGAATTATAGAATTTGGTAGCTCTTGCACTAATAAATCATTTATATTTTCTATATTTGTTTTTATGTATCTTTTTTGAATTTGCATAAAATTTGATTTTACAGTTTCTTTGTTAATTATTTTTGTATTTTTGTCAAAGGTATGAGTTGAGGTAAAAGAAATTATATCTTGTTCTTTATTATCTTCAAAAAAGCTTCTAAGTTTAGTTCCTTTTATAAATTCTAATCCCATATTTCTTGCCGAACTCAATCCTCCATTTTCCTTAGAGATTAAAAATATTCTTTCATCTTTATTGAGATATTCTAAAGCTATATCTAAGCTTTCATCATCACTTCCATCATCTACTAAAACAATATCTAAATTTTTATAGCTTTGATTGACAACGCTATCTAAACATTCTCTTAAATAAGGTGCTATATTATATATTGGGATGATAATTGTAATTAAGGGATTATTCATATATACTTTCTTTTTATTTTATTATACATAAGGAAACATTAAAAAATATGAAATTTAGAAAAATATTTATAAATTTATTGCTTATATTTATACCAATAAAATCTATAAGAAAAAAGATAAGATATAATTTAAACAATAAAACCATATCTTTACAAAAAACTGATTTTAAGTTGCCCAAAAATATTTTAAACAAAATAAAAACATACAATAATAAGTATTTTTATAAAATTAATAAAACCATTAATGGGGGGGGGGCATAATGGTTGTTTTGACTTTGATCCAAACTCAAAAAGATACAAAATCTTCTTTAAATCCTTGGGCTTTTATAAGAGTCAAAAATGAAGCTATTACTTTAAGAGCTTCATTAGAAAGTATATTGCCTGCAATACAAAGAGGTGTTATAGGATATAATGATTGTACTGATGGAAGTGAAGAAATTATTTTGGAATTTTGTAAACAATACCCTTCTTTTATACCAGTAAAATACCCTTATGAAGTACAAATTGAAAATCCACAATCTGAAAAGAATAAGCTGTATAATTATTATAATTATATTGCTAGCTTTATACCGAAAAATGAATGGCTTATAAAAATAGATGTAGATCATATTTATGATGCTAAAAAATTATATAAAAGTTTTTATATACCACAAAAGGATAACGATATAGTCAGTATAGCTAGATTAAATATTGCTGTCGAAAATAATAAAGTATATATTGTCCCTCATTATTTTGTTGATGTTGCTGATCACTGGCTTATAAAAAATAATCAATTAAAATGGGAAGAAGTTTTGATTGTAGAAGATGGATTTGATTGGATAGAAATTTCTAAAGATAATTTATATCAATATGATAATTTTTCTTCATATGAAATATTATGTTAAAAGGAAGAAATATATATCATACAGAATTAACCAATTGGCATTTTCCATTTGTAAAGCAGCATAGGAAATTAAAAATTCGAAATGATTGGATATTGTTAAGTAATTTTAAAGATCAATTTTCTTACCTTATAAATTCAAGGATTGATGAGAAATTGTTAAATGAAGATAGAATTATAAATACATATAATAATTTTGCTTTAGAATGATTGTTTTTATTATTTGGTAGAAATCTAATAATTATCACTTGCAAGTTGCACATTTAAAAGTAAACAATTTTTTATTTATAAATAATTTTTAAAGTTGAAAAATAAAATCTTATAATTTCTCTTATAATTTTAGATGGTATGCTAAGTTTCTTTTTTCTTTGTGTTATGGTAGTTTCTACATGATTTAAGTTAAGCAAAAATGGTTTATATATAATGTTTTGTATTTTATTATAATAATACATATCCATATAATCATCTACAGGCTTAAACCAATATCTCGCTTTTTCAATAAAATTTTTTGCAGCATTTGGGTGTATAAAATATCCTTGTGTACCACCAGTATTCTCGTAACTTATATAAAAATTATTATTTAAATGGTGTATTTTTTTATCAAAAAGATAATAAAATCTTATGTATTCATAGTTACTATTTAGTAGTTTTTCAATGATGTTTGAGTTGTTTAAAAGCTCATCACTAAAGACAATATCATCTTCTAAAATGATGATAGGGCTATTAAGTTCTTGACATTTTTTCCATAAACTATAATGAGATGCAAAGCATGATTTTTCACTATCACTAAGTTCACGCCCAAGTACAAATTGACACCACCATGGGAAGTGGCTTTTAAACCGCAAATGCTCATTTTTAAAACCATCGATGGCTTTAAAAAATTCAAATTCTAGTTGATTTTTTAAATTTGGATTACACGCGAAGAGTTTTTGAATTTGTTCTTGCATAAAATTTTTTCTATCTTCTGAGCGTTCTAGATTGATGATAAAAACTTTTACTTTTTCCAAACTCTACTCTCTAACCCTAAAATTTCTTTCTCTAAGACTTCTAATATTTTTTCATTAAAATGTTTATGTGGAAAAATATTAGCTAATTTTTTAATGCATTTTAAACTTTGCTTTTTATGTTGGTAATTTTGCCATAAAATTTCTTTATTTTTGTTTTCATATCTACCATTTTCATTAAATTCATAGCGGTATATGCATTCTTGCGATACAAAAAAGCTCTCACTTGGCATAAAATTTATATAGTTAAAAAGCACATCTTCTCCATAACAAAGTTTTTCTTTAAAATCAACATGCTCAAAACTTTTTAAAATCAAATTTTTCTTATATACTTTTGCCCAAACACTCCAACAAAAATGCTTTTGTTTAAGTAAAAATTCCAAAAATTCATCTTTTTTAAAAAGTTCATCTTGTTTAAATCTATAAAATTTCTTAAATTTCACCCTATGTACATATGCATCAAACACTACCATATCTACATTTTTGATTTTTTCAAGTCCAACTTCACAAGCATTAAGCTCTAAATAATCATCAGGATCTAAAAACATTATATAGGGTGAGCTTGAATTTAATACACCTATATTTCTACTAGCAAAAGTTCCTAAATTCTCTTCATTATGTATGATTTTTATCCTATCATCTTTACTAGCATATTCTTTAGCTATATCTATACTTTTATCATTGCCAAGGTCGTTTACCACAATGATTTCTATATCTTTAAAAGTTTGGTTAATACAACTTTCTAATGCTCTAGCTATATATTTTTCTACATTATAAGTTGGTAGTATAATTGAAATTTGACCCATTTTAGCTCTTTAAATAAAGTGATGATATAATTATAGCTTTTATTTTTAAGGAAAATTATGAATATTTTTATCAACCTTCCTACTTGGCTTGGTGATGCGGTGATGGCTAGTGCGGCTATTTATGCTATAAAAGAAAAATACCCTCAAGCTAAATTTACTTTTTATGGTTCTTTTGTGAGCACAGAGCTTTTTAAACGCTTTGAAAATGCTCAAATTTTAGTAGAAAATAAAAAGCAAAGATATAAGCAAATTTTAAAAGCTAGAAAAAATCTTGGTAAATTTGATCTAGCTTTTTCATTTCGCTCGGCATTTTCAAGTAAGATCATTTTAAATCTAATTAAAGCAAAAAAAAGATTTTATTTTGATAAAAATATTCTAAAAGAAGAACACCAAGTCTTAAAATACTTAAATTTCATAGAAAAAGCCTTAAATTTTAAAGCCACTTCAAATGCTTTAAAACTCCCTATAAAAGCAAAATCAACTCAAAAAATCTTAGGTATAAACCCGGGTGCACATTTTGGAAGTGCGAAAAGATGGGAAGCGAGCTATTTTGCAAGGGTAGCAAAAGAATTTAGCTCAACTCATCAAATTTTAATCTTTGGAGTAGAAAGTGAGAGAGAAATTTGTGATGAAATTGAGTATTTTTTTCTAAAAGAAGGTATCAAATCAAAAAATCTTTGTGGCAAAACTAGTATTTATGCTTTATGTAAAAATATTTCTATGCTTGATTTGCTCATCACAAACGATAGTGGTCCTATGCATATAGGTGCAGTTTATGGGGTGAAAACGGTGGCTATTTTTGGCTCGACTAAATTTAGTCAAACCTCGCCTTGGCAAGAAAATGCTAAAATAGCACATTTAAATTTAGCTTGTATGCCTTGTATGCAAAAGATCTGCCCTTTAAAACACCATAAATGTATGAAAGATTTAAAGCCTGAAGTGGTAATAAATTTAGCAAAAACATTTTTTTAGCATATTTTTCTTTGTGATTTGGGTTTAAACCTCTTGCAAAAGCTTGATAAATGTGTTAAACTTAACAATCATTTTTAATCAAGGAGCTTTTTATGACTAAAGCAGATTTTATTTCTCAAGTTGCTCAAACTGCTGGGCTAACTAAAAAAGATGCAACTGCAGCTACTGATGCAGTAATCGCTACTATTACTGATGTATTAGCTAAAGGTGATAGCATTAGCTTTATTGGTTTTGGTACATTTTCTGTAGCTGAAAGAGCTGCTAGAGAAGCTAGAGTACCAAGCACTGGTGCTACTATCAAAGTACCTGCTACTAAAGTTGCTAAATTTAAAGTAGGTAAAAACCTTAAAGACGCAGTTGCTGCTGCTAAAACTGCTAAAAAAGCTAAAAAATAATTCTTTGCGCAAAAGTTTCTAACTTTTGCGTTTTTCTTCATAGTTAAGTATTAATTTTCTTTTGATATTGTTTTTAAAAAATTACAAGGAAAACAATGTCAGTTTATAATAATATCTTAGATTGTATAGGTAATACCCCGATTATTTCTTTAAAAGAATTTGCTCCAAATCTTTATGCTAAATGCGAGTATTTTAATCCAAGTCATTCTATAAAAGATAGAGCGGCTGTGGAGATGATAAAACAAGCTTTAAATGAAGGTAAAATCAATCAAGAAACAACCATTATAGAAGCTACAAGTGGAAATACCGGCATAGCTTTAGCAATGATTTGTGCAAGCTTAAAGCTTAAACTTATCATAGCTATGCCTGAGTCTATGAGTATTGAGCGTAGAAAAATGATGAGTTTTTTTGGTGCAAAGCTAGAGCTTACTCAAGCAAGCAAAGGTATGCAAGGAGCGCTTGATAGAGCTAATGAGCTTTTGAGTGAAATTCCAAATTCGTTTATGGTAAGTCAATTTGAAAATATCAACAATAAGAACGCACATAGAAAAAATACTGCTTTAGAAATTTTAAAAGCTTTGCCTGATCTTGGTATTTTTTTAGCAGGTTTTGGTACAGGCGGGACTATTAGCGGGGTAGGAGAAATTTTAAAAGAACACAATCCTAATGTCAAAATCATAGCCTTAGAACCCGCATCTTCGCCACTTTTGAGTCAAAATACCGCTGCAAGCCATAAAATTCAAGGTATAGGTGCAAATTTTATCCCTAAAATTTTAAATCAAAAAATTATAGATGAGATAGTTTGTGTAAGTAATGAAGATGCTATAAATACAGCCTTAGAACTTGGTAAAAACGGCATAATGGCAGGAATTTCAAGTGGCGCAAATGTATATATGGCTAGAAAAATTGCTTTAGAAAACCCTGATAAAAAAGTCTTGACTATGTTAAATGATACAGCCGAGCGATATTTGTCAACTGATTTATTTGCAAATTTATAATTAGGAGCGTGTATGAGTCAAAATAATGAGCATTTTGATTTAGATCTTGAAAGGGCGATTTTAAGTTCTTGTATATATAGTGAAGATTCTTTTTTTAGTGTTTCTTCGGATATTGAAATTAATGATTTTTCGCTCAAAGCTCATCAAGATATTTATAAAGCTATTTTAGCTTGTGTGAATGCAGGCGAGCCTATAAGTGCAAGTTTTATAAGAAAACATAAAAAAGTAGATGAGCAAATTTTAGCTGAAGTTTTAGCTACTACTTCCATAGCAGATGTGAGTAAATACGCTTATGAATTAAGAGAAAAGTCCATTAGACGCCAACTTTTAAATTTTGCTTATACTATACCTACAAGGGTTAATGAAGATAAAAGCATTTCTCAAATTTCAGATGAAATAGGCAAAGAGATTTTTAATCTCACAAACCGTGTAAATAGTAATAGTATTAAAGATATGACTATGGTTATGTCTGAACTTATGGATGAGTTTAAAAAGCAAAAAGAAGCTGAAAACAAAGATATTTTAGGACTTGATACAGGCTTTAGTGAGCTTAATAAAATGACAAAAGGCTTTAAACCTGGCGATCTTGTAATCATCGCAGCACGCCCTGGCATGGGAAAAACTACAATTTGTTTAAATTTTATAGAAAAAACACTAAGACAAAATAAAGGTGTTGTGATGTTTTCACTAGAAATGCCTGCTACGCAAATCATGCAAAGATTAATCAGTGCAAAAACTTCCATTCCTTTGCAAAAAATTCTAATCGCAGATTTAAACGATGATGAGTGGAGTAGGGTAGGTGATGCTTGTAATGAATATGCGCAAAAAAATCTTTATATTTATGATAGTGGTTATGCTAGCATAGCAGACATTCGTTCAATTTTACGCAAAATCAAGGCTCAAGATGAGAGTATTGAGCTTTGCGTAGTTGATTACATCGGCCTTATGATGAGTAACTCAGCTTTTAATGATAGGCATTTACAAGTGAGTGAAATTTCAAGAGGTTTAAAGCTTTTAGCAAGAGAATTAAATATGCCAGTAGTGGCACTCTCACAGCTTAATCGTTCATTAGAAAGTAGGGCAAATAAGCGTCCTATGCTTAGTGATTTAAGAGAAAGTGGCGCTATAGAACAAGATGCAGATACGATTTTATTTGTATATAGAGATGAGGTTTATAGAGAACAAGAAGAAAAAGAAAGAGAAAATAAAGCCAAAAATGAAGGCAAAACTTATGAGAGAAAATTTATGCCAAATCCTGTGCAAGAAAAAGCTGAGCTTATTATAGGTAAAAATAGAAATGGTCCTGTAGGGCATGTGGATTTGCTTTTCTTAAAAGAAAAATCGTGCTTTATTGAAGCTCCAAAAGAAGATTTTATAGTTACCAATTTTGAAGGTTAATTTAAAGAATAGCGATAATCGTTTTGTATAAAAAGCTCTAAATCTTTAAAATCAATTTTTCCCATCAGCTCTTTTACGAGCTGTTTGTATATTATTTTTTCATCTTTAACTACAAAAGCTGATCTTGCTAATAATCCTGCAAATATACTATCATGTATTAATACTCCATAATTAGTGCCAAAATCTTTAAAGGCAAAATCACTTGCAACTATGATATTATCAATTCCTTCAGTTGCACAAAAACGATCCATAGCAAAAGGTAAGTCCATGCTAATAACAATCACTTCAATGTTTTTTATAGATGCCAATCTTTTGTTAGTTTCTTTAGCTTGTTTGGAACATACTTGAGTGTCTAAGCTAGGAAAAGTTAGTAAAATTTGAGTTTTTCCAGGTGGTGCTATTTCTACCGAGGCAAGATTTTTAGTTTTTAAAGTCACTTTTGGAGCATTATCGCCAATTTGTAGTTGATTTCCTGTGAGTTTTATGTTTTGTTTTTTATATATAATGCTTGACACAATTTTCCTTTTTATAATAAAATCATCTTAGCTAAGAGTAAAAAGCTGAAAAAACCCAAACCATCAGTAATTGCAGTAATTACAACACTTGAACCTACTGCAGGATCAATTTTAAATTTTTTCAAAGTTAATGGCACAAAAGAGCCTACAAAACCGGCTAAGGCTAGATTGATTAGCATTGACAAAGCTATAACAAGTCCTAAAAGGGCTGTTTTAAACCATATAAAAGCTATAATACTCATAACGCTAGCAAATATAAGCCCATTTAATAAAGAAATTCCACTCTCTCTTAATATAACTTTTTTAGCATCTTTAAATTCTACTTCATTGAGTGAGAGTTTTCTAACTGTTACCGCTAAGGCTTGTGAGCCTGTGTTACCTCCCATGGAAGCTACAATAGGCATAAGTACTGCTAGAGCTACAAGTTGTTCTATTTCACCTGAAAAAAGACTGATGATATTAGCTGAAATTAATGAAGTTGTAAGATTAATCATGAGCCAAAAAGCTCTTGCTTTAGCTGCTTTAAAAGCACTTTCTTCTTCAACATCTGCATCAACTCCGGCTAAATTATAAATTTGCTCTGTTGCATTTTCTTGGATTAAATCATGAATATCATCATAAGTAATTCTACCCAAAAGCACTCCATCATCATTTATAACAGCCAAAACACTTAAATCATAATCTTCTACTATATCAATAGCCTTTTGTATATCTTCATGATCTTTAATGCTATAACATTTATATTTTTCATTGTTGTTTTTAATAATATCTGCAAAACTTAGTTTAAAATCCCAAAGCAAGAGATCGCTTAGGTTGATAGCATTGCAAAGTTTTCCTTGTTTATCTATGATATAAACTTGAAAAATTTGATCTACTTGTCCTGAATGCTTTAAAATTCTATATCTTTTAATGGCCTTTTCTATACTTTCATTAATAGAGGCTGTGAAAATTTCTGTTTGCATATAAGCACCAGCAGTATTTTCATCATAATTTTTAAGGCGTAAAATTTCTTCTTTATCTTCTGAACTTAAGCGGTTTAAAATAGCTAAAGTTTTTTGTGGATTTAGCTCTTCAAAACGCTTAATTAAGTCTGTTGCATCATCACTTTCAAGCTCTTCTACTGCTTTTGCAATCTTTATAATGCTTAAGTTTTCTAAAATATCTTCTAAGATATGTTCAGGCATTATAGTAGCTACATTTGCAAGTGTGTAAGTATCAAAAGATTTAAGAGTTTTTAAATAAAGCTCTTCATCATGCCTTTTAATAGTTTTTAAGGCTTCATTGATTTCATAGGTACTTTGATCTTTGAAAGTATTTTTTAAAAGTTCTTGTGCTTCTAAAAAATCATTCATTATCTCAAAGCTCCATAGAATTTTCTATATTTTGTTCTTTTGGTGGATTTTTATAATTTTCATCAATGCTTTGCAAGCGGTTTTCATACTCTTTTGCCATTTTTAAAAATTCTTCTTTGTTTTTTCCACTTAAGCTTGATTTTGGAATTTTAACTATAGTTTCAGGATTAATTGCTTTATTATTTAGATAAAGTCCAAAATGCAAATGTGGCCCAGTACTCATACCAGTAGAGCCTACATAAGCAATCACTTGTCCTTGCTTAACTTTTTGTCCGCGTTTGATTTTTGCAAAGCGACTAAGATGAGCATATAAAGTCATATAGCCTGACATGTGTTTTACTTGTACAACCTTACCATAACCACCTTTTGTCCCAACAAAGCTAATCGTTCCATCTCCTGCACTTTTAACTGGAGTACCCGTTGGAGCTGCATAGTCAATACCTAGGTGTGCTCTATAGCGTTTTAATATAGGATGGTATCTTGCTCTAGTAAAACGATCTGAAATTCTTGTATATTTGACAGGTTTAGTTAAAAAGAAATTTTCAAGCTCTTTTCCTTGAGCATTATAATAAGAATCTTTATATAAAAATACAGAATATTCTTTACCTCTAATATTAGCTAAAGCTGCTTGGATATTAATATCGCCAAAAAGTCTTCCTAGTCTTCTTTTTTGCTCATAAATTAATACTACACTATCGCCTTTTCTAACATTTTTAAAATTAACACTATTTTTAAAAGCTCTTACCATAGCTCTTGCTAAGGTTACGCTACCACTTTCATCATAAACATCTTGATAAGCTGAATTGTTAATAGCTACGCGAATAGTTCTTTTTTCTTTGGTATAAGAAATTGGAGTAAAACTTAATACGAATTTATTTTCAGTATTTTTGTAAATATGAATTTGTAAATCATCACTGATTGGGATTAAAACCTGTTCTAATTCTCCTTGATCATCTTTTAACATTTGGTATTTAATACCACTTGCAATTTCTGCACTTAGTTCTTTATCTTCAGCATCAAGATTATAGTATAAATTTAAAGGTATGGAGTGATCTTGTAAAAAATCAAGTAAAGTTTTGCCATTCTCCCAAGAAAGTTCTTCAACACTTGAAATAGCAAAAAGTTTTATCGATATAAGTAAAGATATGAAAATTTTTTTCATGGTATTTTAAAGCCTTCTAAAATTTAAACATAAATTTGTATTTTACTTAATTTTTCTTACAATTTTGTAAGGAAAATACAATATAATTTAATTTTTACACTTTTTTAAGGAGTATCAGTTGTCAAGAATTATTTTAATGCTTTGTTGTTTTTTAGCATTTTTGCAAGCTAAAAATTTTGATTTAATACAAACAAAACTTGAAAAAGTAGATGATATTTATGGTTATATAAAAGATGATCCTAGAATTTTATTGCACTCAAGTGGTATAGTTGTGCATGAAATTGATACACAAAAATCAATTATTGCAAGAGCTAGTGTGATAGGCCGTGAAAATGGCTTAGTTAAATTACAATTTAAAGTTTTTGATATGCTAGCTCAAGATGCTATGCCTTTACCAAATGTATTGCCACAAGTAGGCGATAAAATAGTTTTAAATTATTTATATGATAGAGCCTTGATTATAGCTCCTGATAAAAATGTGTATGATTTTATAGCTCAAAAATTAAATGGACTTTATTTTTTACACCCTGATTTATTTGGTGCTCATATGATACAAGAATACCGCCAAACTCCAAGAAGATCAGATTTTAGATCTTTTTGTTCAAAAAATGCTGTTGGGCTTTTAGTGGTAGCTTTAGAAAATAAAGCTGAGATAGTTGATTGTCAAGATTTTGGCAAGATAGAAGAATTTAACATACCTCAAGCTCAAAGTTTGCAAATTCCATTTTATTCAAGAATTACAGGTTATAAAAGCGATATTTTTAGCTTAAATGATGAAGCAATTGGAAATTATTATGTATATTATGAAAAATTAATTAGCTTAACTAGAGAAAAATAATGCAAGAAATCCATCAAAAATTTTTTCAAGATCTTTTAGGGGTTGAAAATGCTCATTTTGATCCTATCCACAAAAGAGCGTATAGTTATGATGCTACTAAAAAGCATTATTTACCTGATGGAGTGCTTTTTCCAAGAGATGAAAATGATATTAGTCAAATTTTAAAATATTGTAATGAAAATAAAATCATCGTTATTCCTAGGGGCTCAGGTAGTGGATTTACCGGTGGAAGCTTAGCTATTAATGGTGGAGTAGTGTTAAGCTTTGAAAAACATATGAATAAAATTTTAGAAATTGATCTTGAAAATTTAGTTGCAGTAGTGCAGCCTGGTGTGATAAATATGGCTTTACAAGAAAAAGCAAAAGAATATGGTTTATTTTATCCACCTGATCCTGCTAGTATGGAGTATTCTTCTTTAGGGGGGAATGTAAGCGAAAATGCAGGGGGTATGAGAGCTGCTAAGTATGGTATAACTAAAGATTATGTAATGGCTTTAAGAGCTGTTTTACCTAATGGAGAAATCATTAGAGCAGGTAAAAAAACTATAAAAGATGTAGCGGGTTATAATCTAGCTGGAATTTTAATAGCAAGTGAGGGATCTTTGGCTGTGCTTAGTGAGATTACTTTAAAACTAGTAGCTTTGCCAAAGTTTAAAAAGACAGCTATGGGGATTTTTAACAGCATTGATGAAGCAATGAATGCAGTTTATAAAACTTTAGCTAAAGGTGTGACTCCTGTATCTATGGAATTTTTAGATCAATTAAGCATACAAGCATTAGAACAAAAATTCCAAAAAGGCTTACCTATGGATGCGGGTGCGATTTTAATCGCTGATGTAGATGGCAATGTAGAAGAGGCTATTGAAGCAGATTTAAAAATTTTGCAAGAGAGTTTTTATGAATCTGGCGTAAGAGAGTTTAAAATAGCAAAAGATGAGCAAGAAGCAGTCAATATTTGGTTTGCTAGAAGAAACTGCTCTCAAAGTATAGCAATGTATGGAAATTTAAAGCTTAATGAAGATATTACAGTGCCGCGTTCAAAACTACCTGATCTTTTAAAAGGCATAGCTGAAATTTCTAAAAAATATGGTTTTAAAATCCCTTGTTTTGGTCATACTGGCGATGGTAATGTGCATACTAATGTAATGGTAAGTGATAAAAATAATCCTGAGTTGGTTAAAAAAGGTTACGAAGCTGTAGAAGAGGTGTTTAAGCTTACAGTTTCTTTAGGTGGGACTTTAAGTGGGGAGCATGGTATAGGTATCTCAAAAGCTCCTTTTATGAAGCTTGCTTTTAGCGAAGCTGAAATGGACTTGATGAGAAATATCAAAAAAGCATTTGATCCAAATAATATACTTAATCCTTTTAAAATGGGACTTTGATGAATTTTAAAAACTTCATAAAAATTCTTTTAAGCATAAGAGATAAAGAAATTTTAAATTATGCTGCAGCTTTGAGTTTTTATACTATTTTATCTTTAATACCGCTTTTATTTTTATGTTTTTGGGTTTTTACTCAAATTCCAAGTTTTGAAATGTATCAAGAAAGAATTAAAAATTTAATTTTTACTTTTTTAATCCCAACTCAACAAGAATTAATAACACAATATATTAACACTTTTTTAAAAAATAGTGTCAATCTTGGTTTAATTGGTCTTTTAGCTATGGCTTTGACTTCTTTGGCATTTTTTTCAGGTTATGATTATGTTATTAATAAGCTTTTAGAAGAAGACTCTAAAAGTCTTTGGCATAGTATAAGTTCTTATTGGACTTTGGCAACATTAATTCCACTTGGACTTGGAGTGAGTTTTTACATTTCAGGTTTTATACAAAAAACCTTAGATGATTTTAATATTGCTTTAAATTTTTTTGAGATTTTACCTTATGTGATTATATGGGCTTTGTTTTTTACATCTTATTCAAGTTCAGTGAGTAAAAAAGGTGATTTAAAAACTTTGCTTATTAGTTCTTTTGGTGCTTCTGTGATTTGGTATATTTCTAAGATGATTTTTGTGTATTATGCTGTATATAATAAAACTTATTTAAATGTATATGGTTCTTTTTCTGTGATATTGTTTTTCTTTTTGTGGATTTATATTTCTTGGATTATTTATCTTTTGGGTTTAAGGGTTTATTTGATTTTAAATCAAGAAAATAAAGGGAATAAAACCAAGAGAAATTACAAAAAGAGCTAAATAACGATGAAAAATAGCCATGAAGGATAAAAATATATAAATAAGATAAATTTCTAATGGTATGTGTAACAATATACTATTTAATTTAAAATCAAATAATGCTAATAATATTTCATCTAATACATCTCCATAAGATAATAAATGCAGTAATAAACTTATAGGGTAAAATAAAGCAAATAATATGCTTAGAGGTATACCTAAAAATTGTTGAAAACTAATAAGTGGAAAAAAATATAATACAGGAATCATCATTGCTAAAAAAGTCCAAAAATTTATAAAAACAATATGAATATAATTTTTTGAAAAATTATCTTTAAAATGATGTAAATATAAATAAATATAAAATACTCCTAAACTTGAAAACAAAAAGCCAACGCTAAATAATAAATGTGGAAATAAGCTTATACATAAAATTACACTTAAGAATAAAAATTTAAAACTCAAAATTTTAATATTTTTGCTAAATAGATAAAAAGCAAAAATACTCATACATAAAGCTCTTATATAAGAAGGGCTAAAGTCTATTAAGAATATATACAAAATTAAAAGCAAGAAAGCAAAAATACTAATATCAAGTTTTAAACTTCTATAAGGAAAATATCGTTTGTGAAAAAAGGCATATAAAGGAGCAAAAATCAAAAAGCAAAAGCTAAATAGCAAGCCCAAATGATATCCACTAATAGCAATTAAATGCGCGATATTGTAAAAATTTACATCATTTCTAAGCTCACTTGATACATTTTTTGCAAAAAATAAAGCCCCGTAAAATTCTTTGATTTTTTCATTTTGATGTTGATTTAAAAAATACTCCACTAAGATATTTTCTTTTTGAGTATTAGTTTTATGAAAATCATAACTTGGTACAAAAAAATTTTTACTAAGATAATCTTTAAAGTTAATATTTTTAGTAATAATCCTAAGATTTATAATATCATTTTTACTTAAATTTAGATCTTTAAAACTAGTAGTGTAAAAAACAAAATCAGAATTTTTAATTTTAAAAACTTGGTATTTTTTACCTTTTTTATTAGTTTTTTGATAGCTAGATATAATGATATTATTTTTAAGCAATAAATGTTTTGTGAGTTTAAAATTTTGGTATTTTTTATACTCATAAGTGAGATTTAGGCTAAAAATTGCTAAAAAACATAATAATAAAATTAAAAATTCTCTATAAGGATCTTTTATAGAGAATTTTAAATTCATTTTTTCTTAGAAAAGCGTGATAAGTATAACCATATAATAAAAATTAAAGTGATTATAAAGGCAGGTGCTATATAAGGATGATTTGAAAAAATTTCAAAAGCCTCCTTTAAGGTGTTTCCAAAAATAAATCCAGCATAACCAAGTATTATAGCCCAAATTAAACTAGCTAGGGTATTGATGATAAAAAATCTTACAAAGCTAAATTTGCAAAGGCCTGCTGCTATAGGAATGATAGTTTTTACCCCGTAAATAAATTTTTGCACTACTAAAAGTAAATCTCCATATTTTTTGATTTTTATCATAGCAAGAGCGATTTTTCTTCTATGATTTTTAAAATAAGGCATTATGTCTTTTTTATAATATTTTCCTAGAATAAATAATAGGGTTGAACCTATGGTATTAGCCAAAAAGGCTAAAAATATACATAAATGCAAATCAAGTTTAGTTGAACTTGCACAAAGTACCCCGGCAGCAAGTATGGCCACCATTCCTCCACCAAAAGAATAAAAAAATAAAATCAAATAACCATAAGTGCTAAGATTATCAATCATTTCTTGCATGAAAAACCCTATCTTGCAAAATCAACAGCTCTAAGCTCTCTGATGACATTAACTTTTATTTCACCAGGGTATTGAACTTTTTCTTGAATTTCTTCAGCTATTTCTTTAGCTAAAAGCACAGATTCATCATCATTGACTAATTTTGCATTAACAATAACTCTAATTTCTCTACCAGCATTAATAGCATAAGCTTTTTTAACCCCTTCTTTACTTTTTGCTATATCTTCAAGTTCGCTAACTCGTTTCAAGAAGGCCTCAAGCACCTCACGCCTTGCTCCAGGGCGTGCAGCGCTTAGTGTATCTGCTGTACAAACTGCAGCTGATTCTATACTTGTAGCCTCTTCATGTCCATGGTGAGCATAAATCGCATTAATCACTATAGGATGTTCTTTGTATCTTTTGCAAAGTTCAGCTCCTAAATCTACATGAGAACCTTCAAATTCATGCGTTAAAGCCTTGCCTATATCGTGTAAAATTCCAGCTCTTCTTGCTAGTTTTTCATCGCCACCACACTCAGCTGCTATGATTCCAGCTAAATGCGCTACTTCCAAAGAGTGTGCTAGAGCATTTTGTCCATAACTTGCTCTATATCTTAATTTTCCTATTAATTTAACAATTTCAGGATGGATATTATTAAGTCCTAAATCCATTACTATAGTTTGACCTTCTTCTAAGATATTATCTTCAAATTCTTTGCAAACTTTTTCATGGATTTCTTCTATTTTTGCAGGTTGTATTCTACCGTCTTCAACTAAAAGTTCAATCACCTTTGTAGCAATGGCGCGTCTATAAAGATTAAAACAACTTACTATAATTGCTCCAGGCGTATCATCTATGATAATATCAACACCCAAAACCATTTCTAAGGTTTTAACATTTCTCCCTTCTTTACCTATAATGCGTCCTTTTAACTCATCATTTTTGATATTTACTACATTGATCAACCTTTCAGCAGCGAATTCTCCTGCAAATCTTGAAGTAGCTTGTGCTAAGATAAAATTAGCCTTTCTTTTGGCTTCATTTCTAGCCTCTTCTTCGTATTTTCTAACAATATGAGCAATTTCAGCTCTTGAGGTTTCTTCTACTTTTTGTAAGACTATGCTTTTTGCCTCTTCTTGTGTGAGACCAGCTGAATGTTCAAGAATTTTTAAAACATCATTTAACTTTATTTCGTAGCTTTGTTTTAAATTTTCATTTTCTTCATGTAAAGCTTTTATAGTTTGCTGCTCTTTTGCTAATTTGTTTTTGTTTTCTTCATGAAGTTTTTCTTGATAATGAAGATTTTGTTCTTTTTTGTTGAGTTCTTCTAGCTTAATAGAATGCTCTTTTTGTAGTTTTTGAATTTTTTCATCAAATTTTTTCTTTGCTGCAAATTCAGCCTCAGCAACTGAATTTTTAGCATCTTTAAGTGTTAGCTCAGCTTCATATTCAATGGCTTTTGCTTTTGCTTTTGCTTGCTCTAAAAAGATATTGAAATTTGCATCATTAATCTTTTTGGCGACTATATATCCAATCCCTCCGCCTATGAAAACGGCTATTAATGCAACTAATATTTCTATCATTGTTTTTAACTTTCCTAAAATATTTTTTATATGGGTTTATATAAAAATTTCCTTTTATATCATGGTCTTGACTAAAAATTTGATGAGATTTTGCATCCATCATTTGTGTGAAAATAACTAAAGGTTTTTTATAAGAAATATTTTCAAAAAACCTATCGTAAAATCCTTGGCCATGACCAACTCTTCCTAATTTTGCATCTACTCCTATAACAGGGATGATTGCAACATCTATACGAGTTTGCAAAAAAGAATCTTTTGGTTCATATACCCCAAAACTCTTTTTATCAAGAGTTAACCTTAATTTTACTACCTTTAAACTTTTATCTTGCATAAATGGAACAAAAATTCGGTATTTTTTTGTTAAAAAATGTCTGAATTTATAAAGATTAATTTCATATTTTAAAGGAATATATATAAGGATATTTTTATAATTTTTACAAGATTTTAAAATTTTATTTACTTCTTGAAAAACTAAAAAATCTCTTTTGTATTGAAATTTTAGTTTTAATTTCATTTTAAATTTCTGTTTTATTCTAAAGTCATTTTTTATCAAAGCTTTCCTTGGTTTTTTAACTTTTTATGTTATACTTTTAAGCTTAAAAAATCATAAGGATATGACTTGAAATTTAAAATTTTTTTAGCAATTTTTGCTATGATTTTTTTTACTTCATGCTCAAGTGATAAAGAAAATTCTAGTAATGAAAATACTGATAATGCAAGTTTAAGTCAAAGTGAAAATACTGATTTTACTTTGAAATTTTTAGATGGTAGAAAAATGTATGTGAAATACCATGAACAAGAATTTAATTTTGATGATACAGCAAAAGCTAAGTTGTTTGTATTTTTTACAAGTTGGTGTGAGCCATGCAAAGCTGAAATTCCACATTTAAATAATTTAAATAAAAAATATCAAGATAGATTTGAAGTCATAGCGCTTTTTTTAGAAGAAGATAAAAAACAAGAATTATTGGAGTTTATACAAAAAGAAAAGATGAATTTTTCTTCGGTTTTAGGAGAGAATAGTTTTATTTTTTCTAAAGTTTTAAATATCAGCTCTATTCCAACAATGGTTTTATTTAATGCAAAGGGCGAAAAAGTTAAAGAGTATTTAGGTTTAATTCCTGAAGAAATGTTAGATATAGATATACAAAAAGCGATAATGTAATGTTTGGATTTTTAAAAAATGGTTTGAAAAAAACCTTAGAAAGTATTCATTTAGTTAAGGCTTCAAATAAAATTATTACTAAAGATTTGCTTGAAGAAATGCTTTTAGAAGCTGATGTGGCGTATGAGATAGTTGAAGAGATTATTTATTATCTTCCTCCAAGTGATGAGGTTAAAAAGGCTGATTTAGAGCGTGTTATGGGGACTTATTTTATTTATGATAAGCCTGAACTTGCTAATGCTAAGCCTTTTGTGGATTTGATTTTAGGTGTAAATGGGGTAGGTAAGACTACAAGCATTGCTAAAATGGCACATTTGCATAAAGAAAATGGTGAAAAAGTTATACTTGGAGCTTGTGATACTTTTAGAGCAGGAGCTATAGAGCAGTTAAAATTATGGGCACAAAAATTAAATATAGATATCATAGCTACTTCACAAGGACATGATCCTTCGGCAGTTGCTTATGATGCTATTTCTAAAGCTTTGGCAAAAAACTATGATAGGGTTATTTTAGATACAGCAGGACGCTTGCAAAATCAAAAAAATCTTGCAAATGAGCTTGAAAAAATTGTCCGCATAAGTGATAAAGCTATGCAAGGAGCTCCTCATAGAAAAATCCTTGTGCTTGATGGCACTCAAGGTGTAGCAGGAATTTTGCAAGCAAAAGCTTTTAATGATTTAGTAAAACTTGATGGAGTGATTATTACAAAACTTGATGGAACTGCCAAAGGTGGAGCTTTATTTAGCATAGCAAGAGAGCTTGAACTTCCTATTTTATATGTAGGAGTAGGGGAACAATTAGGACAAATTCATGAGTTTAACCCTAGTGAATATGTTAAAACTTTAGTTGAAGAGATTTTTGCTTAATTTATGGCTAAAAAACACATTTTATTTGAATGTCAAGCTTGTGGAAATCAACAAAGTAAATGGCTAGGCAAATGTCCTGAATGTGGTTCTTGGGATAGTTTTGTTGAGCTAAAGCAAGAACAAATTAAGGTTTTAAAAGAGTTAAATTCACTCTCAAATACTCCAAGTTCTGCAGTATGTATAAATGATGTTATAGCAGAAAATTTCACACGCATTAGCACTGATGATAATGAGCTTGATTTAGTTTTAGGTGGCGGGCTTGTTGTGGGTTCTTTGGTGTTAATTGGGGGTTCACCTGGGGTTGGAAAATCCACACTTTTATTAAAAATTGCTTCGAATTTGGCTAAAAGTGGTAAAAAAGTGCTTTATGTAAGTGGCGAGGAGAGTAAATCTCAAATCAAACTGCGTGCGGATCGTTTAAATGCAAATTGTGAGAATTTATTTTTACTTACTGAGCTTTGCTTAGAAGATATTTTAAGCGAGCTTTCTAAAAAAGATTATGAAATTTTAATTATTGATTCTATTCAAACTTTATATTCCAATAAAATTACTTCAGCAGCAGGTAGTATCACTCAAGTTAGAGAAATTACTTTTGAATTGATGCGCTATTCTAAAGCCAATAATATTAGCACTTTTATCATAGGACATATCACTAAAGATGGGGCTATAGCTGGACCTAGAATTTTAGAGCATATGGTAGATGTAGTGCTTTATTTTGAAGGCGATGCCAATAAAGAAATAAGAATTTTAAGAGGCTTTAAAAATCGTTTTGGAAATATTTCCGAAGTTGGTATTTTTGAAATGACTTCCAAAGGCTTGATTAGTGCTAAAGATATAGCTAATAGATTTTTTACGCGTGGTAAAGCAGTAAGTGGTAGCGCTTTGAGTGTAGTGATGGAAGGAAGCAGAGCTTTAGTGCTAGAAATTCAAGCCTTAGTTTGTGAGAGTGCTTATCCAAAGCGTAGTGCAACAGGCTATGAAAAAAATCGTTTAGATATGCTCATAGCTTTACTAGAGAGAAAGCTTGAAATTCCCTTGGGACATTATGATGTTTTTATTAATGTAAGTGGTGGGGTAAAAATTAGTGAAACTGCAGCAGATTTAGCGGTGGTTGCAGCAATTATTTCAAGTTTTAAAAACCGCCCTTTGAGTAAAGATAGTGTTTTTGTGGGTGAGCTTAGTTTAAATGGTGAAATCAAAGAAGTATTTTCACTTGATGTGCGTTTAAAAGAAGCTAAAATGCAAAAATTTAAAAATGCCATAGTACCTGTAAAACCTATGGAGGAACTTGGCTTAAAATGTTTTGTAGCTAAAGAATTGCGTGAGGTTTTAGAATGGATGTAAAATTTGATGTAATCATTATAGGTTCAGGTCTTGGAGGCTTAAGTGCAGGCGCTTTTTTAGCTAAAAATGGAAAAAGGGTTTTAGTTTTAGAACAGCATTCTTTAATTGGTGGTTGTGCTACTTGTTTTAAAAGAAAAGGCGCTTTGATTGATGCGGGACTTCATGAGATGGACCTAGGTGAAGCAAAAACTGATATGAAGCATTTGGTTTTTGAAAAACTTGGTATAAAGGATAAAATTGAAATTTTACCTTTACCAAGTGCATGGAGTATTAAAAGTAAAAATTATAATCTAACTTTACCTCATGGTATAGAAAAAGTAAAAGAAGTTTTGAAAAAAGAATTTCCGCAAGAGTGTAAAGGTATAGATAAATATTTTAAAGCTATAAAAACGCAAGCTTATGCTATTCGAAGATTTCCTTGGGATTTAAAATTAAGTGAGTTGTTGTTGTTTCCTTTTGACACTGCTTGGATATTTATTAAAAATAGATTGTTTAATAAAAAAGTTTATGATGTTTTAAATGCTTATATTAAAAATGATAAGCTAAAAAAGATTTTAAATGCAAATATGAGTTATTATCATCATGATAGTAAAGAATTTATTTTCAGTTTTCATGGCATTGCTCAAAAGCATTATTATGATGGTGGGGTGTATATTAAAGGTGGCTCGCAAGCTTTAAGTGATGCTTTGGCTGAGGTTATCAAAGAAAATCAAGGGCAGGTTTTAGCTAAGGCTGAAGTTGTTAAAATACTCACAAAAGAACAAAAAGCTTATGGAATAGAATACATTCAAAATAATCAAAAACATACCATCCGTGCGCAAAATATCATCGCAAATTGCGATCCTTTAATCGTATATAAAGACTTGCTTAAAGATTTAAAATTAACCCAAGAAATCAAAGCAATAGAATCTAAAAAGCGTGCTTGTTCTTTAGTGAGTGCTTATTTTATTTATGATAAAGATATTTCTAAAATTTATGAAAATATGGATTATTGTAATTTTATATTCGAAGATGATTTTTTAAATAGCTCATATGAAAACACTAATATTTTAAAACTAGATATTAAACAAAGGCCTATGGCTTTTGTGAATTATTCTAAGGTTGATAGTGGCTTAGCTAGCGATAAATATATAGGTGTTGTAGCTTTTAGTTCAAATTATAGCGAATGGGATTTAAATAAGCAAGATTATAAAACTAAAAAAGAAGAAGTATTAAAAGCCATAGTGCAAAGACTAGATGAGATTTTTCCAAATTTAAGTTCACACTTAATCCATCAAGAATTAGCCACGCCAAAAACTATACAAAGATATACTAAAGCTTATGAGGGTACAATTTATGGATTTTCTCAAGATCAAGAAGGGGTTAAATATAGATTGCATTATAAAAGTAAAAGTATAGAAAATTTATATTTTGCTAATGCTTTTATATTTCCTGGAGGTGGTTTTACAGGTGTAATTTTGGGTGGATATTTTTGTGCTAATAAAATGAATTTTCATTAAAATATAAGCAATTTTTTTTTATAATATTAGCTTTGAAATATTTATTCTGCTAAGGATTTTTAATGAAAGATTTATTTTTATTTAGTTCTTTTATAGAGTCTAGCCACACTTTTGCATACTTTTTTCATTTGGGTATAGTGGTTGTGATTTCTTTGATTTTAGCAAAACTTGCTACAAGATCTATGCAAATTGTCCCAAGAGGTAGTCAGAATTTGGCTGAAGCTTATATGGAAGGCATTTTAAGCATGGGTAGGGATACTATGGGTAGTGATGAAGCTGCTAGAAAATATTTACCTTTAGTTGCAACTATAGGTTTTATGGTATTTTTTAGTAATATTATAGGAATCATCCCTGGTTTTGAAGCTCCAACAGCAAGTTTAAATTTTAGTGCTTCTTTGGCTATTATAGTATTTGTGTATTATCATTTTGAAGGTATTAGAACTCAAGGATTTTTTAAGTATTTTGCACATTTCATGGGACCTGTGAAAATTCTAGCACCTTTGATGTTTCCTATAGAAGTGGTTTCTCATTTTTCAAGAGTTATTTCTTTATCTTTCCGTTTATTTGGTAATATCAAGGGAGATGATTTATTCTTAGCAGTTATTTTAGCTCTTGTGCCTTGGGTTGCGCCATTACCTGCTTATATGCTTTTAACTTTTATGGCATTTTTACAATCTTTTATTTTTATGATTTTAACTTATGTTTATTTAGCAGGTGCAACTGTAGTTGATGAGCATCATTAATTTTTAAAAAGCAAAAAATATTTTTTGCTTTTTTCTTTTTTAATCTTCTTCTTTTATTCTTTTTTAAACTCTTTTTGAAATAAAAAACGCTAGAATAAACAAAAAATTCTAAGGAAAATTTTAATGTTTGAAGTTGTTATAGGACTTGAAGTTCATGCACAATTAAATACAAAAACAAAAATCTTTTGCTCATGTGCGACTTCTTTTGGAGAAAAATCAAATACTAATGTATGCCCAACATGTTTAGCTTTACCAGGTGCTTTACCTGTATTAAATCAAGAAGCGGTAAAAAAAGCTATAGCATTTGGAAAAGCAGTTAATGCAACTATAAATAAAAAAAGTATTTTTAATAGAAAAAATTATTTTTATCCTGATTTACCAAAAGCTTATCAAATTTCGCAATTTGATATTCCTATAGTGGAAAATGGTGAGTTATTTATCAATGTAAATGGAGAAAATAAACGCATAGGTATCACTAGGGCTCATTTAGAAGAAGATGCAGGAAAAAATATACATGAGAGTAATTTTTCAAAAGTAGATTTAAATAGAGCAGGCACGCCTTTGCTTGAAATTGTCAGTGAACCTGAACTTAGAAGTTCCGATGAAGCAGTGGCTTATTTGAAAAAATTACATTCTATTATAAGATTTTTAGATATTTCAGATGCAAATATGCAAGAAGGTAGTTTTAGATGTGATGCTAATGTTAGTATTCGTCCAAAGGGTGATGATAAGCTTTATACTAGAGTGGAGATTAAAAATTTAAATTCATTCCGTTTTATTCAAAAGGCGATTGAGTATGAAGTAAAACGCCAAAGTGAAGCTTGGGAAGATGGAAAATACGATCAAGAAGTTGTGCAAGAAACAAGATTATTTGATACGGTTAATTTAGTTACTAGAAGTATGAGAGGTAAGGAAGATTCTGCTGAATATAGATATTTCCCTGATCCTGATCTTTTACCTGTAATTTTAGATGATGAAATGCTAAATCAAGATATACCTGAACTTCCTGATGAGAAAAAAGCTAGATTTGTGAGTGAATTGGGTATTAAAGAAAGTGATAGTGAAGTGATTGTTTCTTCATTAGAGCTTTGTAGATATTTTGAGTATCTAATTAATCAAAAATTAAATCCAAAACTTTGTGTTACTTGGCTTACGACAGAGTTAATGGGGCTTTTAAAAGGCGAATTGACTATAGAAAACTCACCTATAAAACAAGAAAAATTAGCTGTTTTGATCAAACGTATAGAAGAAGGTGTTATTAGTGCTAAAGCAGGTAAGGATATTTTAGCTTATGTATTTGAAAATACAGAAGTTGAAATTGATGATGCTATTGAAAAACTTGGTTTAAAACAAGTAAGTGATGATGGTGCTATTGAAAAGATTATTGATGAAATTTTAGCAAACAATGAAGATAAAGTAGCTGAATATAAAAGTGGTAAAGATAAACTTTTTGGTTTCTTTGTCGGTCAGGCAATGAAAGCAGGTAAGGGTGCATTTAATCCTGCTAAGGTAAATGAAATTTTAAAAGCAAAACTTGGTTAAATATGAAAATAGCAGTTGTTGGTGCAGGAAAATGGGGAAGTGCTTTATATGATGCATTGAGCGTTAAAAATGAATGCGTAATAACTTCTTTTCATGAAAAAGATCTTTCTTATTTTGTTAGTACCAAAGAAGCTTTAGAATATGAATATTTAGTTTTTGCTTTATATGCTCAAGGAATGCATGAATGGCTTGCAAATAATTTTAAAGATTTAAATCAAAAAATTCTTGTAGCTTCTAAGGGTATTGATTGTAAAAGTTTAAAATTTATGGATGAGGTTTTTAGCGAGTTTATAAGTAGTGATAGACTTTGTTTTTTAAGTGGTCCTTCTTTTGCAAGTGAAGTTTTAGAAAAAAAACCTTGTGCTTTGGTTGTTAGTGGTAAAAATCAAGAGCTTTGTAATCAATTTGCAAGTTTTTTTCCAAATTATATTAAAACCTATACAAGTTCTGATGTTAAAGGTGCTGAAATTTGTGGTGCATACAAGAATGTTTTAGCAATTGCAAGTGGAGTTTGCGATGGTTTAAATTTAGGCAATAATGCAAGAGCTTCTTTAGTTTCAAGAGGTTTAGTGGAAATGCACCGCTTTGGACAATTTTTTAATGCTAAAGAAGAAACATTTTTAGGGCTTAGTGGAGCTGGAGATTTATTTTTAACAGCTTCAAGTAACTTATCAAGAAATTATAGAGTAGGTTTGAATTTGGCTAGTGACAAAAATATAAAAGATATTTTAATGGAACTTGGAGAGGTAGCTGAAGGAGTGCAAACTGCTTATGCTATACATTCTTTATCGAAACAATTTCAAATTTATACCCCGATTGTTAACGAAGTAGTCTTAATGCTAGAGGGTAAGAATGCTTGGGAATCTTTGAAAGATTTGATGTCATCAAAGGAGGAAATATCATGATCATCAAAAATGCAAAAATTTATGGCGAGCAAAAGCTTGATCTTAAAATAGAAGATGGGAAAATTACTCAAATTGCTAATGATTTAATTGATGATGAGTATATTGTTGATATAGAAGGCAAAACTTTACTTCCTTCGTTTATTGATTTAAATGTTAGTTTGCTTGATAATGAATTTAGTATAGATAAATTATATGATCTTGAAAAAGCATGCTTAAAAGGTGGGGTAGGGACTATTGTTTTAAAAGATAGTTTAGAAGCTAATACTCAAGGCTATGCGCTTTATTTTGATAAATTAAAATCTTTAGATATTAATGTTTTACCTACTATTAATGTATTAGATAAAACAGAAAAATTAAAAAATATTGCTACCTTAATTGATATGGGTGCAAAAGGCTTAGAGCTTTCAAGTACTTTGGGTGCAAATTATTTAAGGCAATGTATGCAATATGCTAATATGAAATCAACTCCGGTGTTTTTAAAGTGTTTTGATGAGAGTTTTGATGATCATGGAGTGATGAACGATGGACAAATAAGCTTTGAATTAGGACTTATAGGAATTAGTGATATAGCTGAAACTAGTGAAGTGGCAAAAATGAAAGAACTAGTGAAATTTTATAAAAACAAAGCTTGTTTTAGCTCTTTAGCAATTGCAAGATCGTTTGAATTATTGCATGATCAATATAGTGAAATTTCAATCCATCATTTAATCAAAGATGAAAGTACTTGTGAAAATTTTAACACTCAAGCAAAAATTTTACCTCCATTAAGAACAAAAGATGAAGTAGCAAATCTTAAAAAGTTGCTTCAAGATAAGAAAATTACTTTCTTAAGTTCTTTGCATACTCCTAACACTAAAAAAGATTTGGCTTTTGATGAAGCAGATTTTGGAGTTAATGCCATAGCTATATATATGAGTTTATGTTTTACATATTTAGTAAAAGAAGGTATCTTAACTTGGAAAGAATTATGTGATTTTACAAGCTATAATCAAGCGCAATTTTTGGGATTAAATAAAGGTAAAATAGAACTTGGTTTTGATGCTGATTTAGTTGTATTTGATGAAAAACTTTCTTTTAATGGAGAAGGTTTATATGCAAATGATATCTTGCAAGGTAAGGTAGAAAAAAGTTTTATAGCAGGAAAAGTTTTTAGCCTTTAAGCTAAAAACTTTTATTTATCTTGCATAGCTTGAGCTACTTGAGCTGAACTATTTCTAATTTTTTCCATACATTCTCTAGCTTCTTTGGCTAAATCCACGCTTTGATTTACGCCACTTAAGCCATCTTTAATGCTTTGTACAACTTCAGCTGTTACATTTCTGATAGAATTAATGGTAGTAGTGATTTCATTTACTGAATGTCCAGTTCTTTCAGCTAGATTTCTAACTTCATCAGCAACAACAGCAAAACCTCTACCATGCTCACCTGCACGCGCTGCCTCAATAGCCGCATTTAGAGCTAAAAGATTGGTTTGATCGGCTATATCGCTAATGGTTTGAATAATATTTTTAATTTCTTCTGATTGCTCATTTAATGATGATACGAGATTGCTACTATTGTTCATCATATCAGCAATGCCTTGAATATTTTGAACCGTATTTTCTATAACACTATCGCCCTCTTGAGTGAGATTGTCATTTTGTTCAGCTAATTCACTAATGAGCTTTAATTTTTCCTCATCTCTTACAACTTGTTCGGTAATATCTGTTGCAAATTTAATAACTTTGTAAATTTCTCCATCATCATTTTTGATAGGATTATAACTTGCTTCTAAATAGATTAGTTTGTTGTTTTTACCAAAGCGTATGAATTTTCCTGATTGAAATTTACCACTTCTTAGCTCTTCCCAAAAAATTGTATATTCTTTGGAATTCCTAAATTTTTCCTCGCAGAACATACTATGGTGTTTTCCTTTGATTTCACTTAGTGAATAACCCATGGTTTGAGTGAAGTTTTCATTAGCATTTAAAATCTCTCCATAAGGATTAAATTCAATAATAGCCATAGAACGATTAGCGGCATCTATGGTGTTTTTTAGATCAAGCATTTCATAGTTTCTTTGAGTAATGTCATTTGCAAATTTAATAACCTTATACACTTCATTGTTTTGGTTTAAAATAGGAAGATAATTGGCTTCAAGATAAATATCTTTCCCGCCTTTTGCAATGCGTCTAAAAAGTCCATTTCTTGATATACCACTTTTTAAATCTCTCCAAAAATCAACATAGCGTTGCGACTTTACAACCTCTGGTAAACAAAACATACTATGGTGTTTACCTTTGATTTCATTTAAAGAGTAATTCATAGTTTTTAGAAAATTTTCATTAGCATTAATAATAGTTCCATCTGTTTGAAATTCTATCATGGCCATAGTTTTGCTAATAGCATTAAGTATATCTTGAAAAGCTTGATTAGATTGCTCTAATTGAGTAATTTGTTCATTAATTTTTTTCTTGTTGATAAACATAAAACCCCTTTATAAAATAATTCGGAATTATATAGTGCTTTTTAAAATAAATAATTTGTTTATATTAGCTTTTTGTTAAATTATAAAATTTTTCTTGGAGAGAATTTCTTATTTCATCGTTAATTTTCTCATTGTCATTTAGATATTGTTTGTTAAGTTCTTCAAGCTCTTTTAAAAATCCAAAAAGTGTTTCTTCCCATAAAGCATTATTTCTTTTACTTAAATTCATTGTTTGGATATGATTAAGTTTTCTACTCATATTGCTTAAATTCTCTAAAAATTCATCTTTATAATTTTCATCTTGGAGTGTAAAGGTATTTTGTAAAAGATTATTTTTTATATTTCTTATCTCTTCGTTAATTAGATCACAAAATTCAGGATAAATATCATTTTTAATAGGTTCAAGTAAGGCTTGTTCATCTAGTTTTAGAGTATATTTTTTTACGGCAAAAAAAAGAATTAAAAAAGCTATTGCACTGACTAAAATATAGAAAGTCATTTTGTTTTGATAATCCTTAAAAAATAAAAATGGTGCGGTTAGCGAGATTTGAACTCGCACACGCTGAGCGCACCACCCCCTCAAGATGGCGTGTCTACCAATTCCACCATAACCGCATAAGCCCCATAAGAGGGCTTTGAAAATTTTAAGCTGCTACTAATGCTTGGAATGGATTAGCATAAAGAGCGATAAGAGCAATAACAAGCGCATAAATAACTTGAGCTTCAATCATCGCTAAAGCAATAAACATAGTAGTCATTAATTTACCACCAAGACCAGGGTTTCTAGCAGTACCTGCTATAGTTGCTGCTGCAGTATTACCCATACCGATAGCTCCACCTAAAGCTGCAACACCAAGTCCTAAACCTGCTGCTAAGATAGAAAAAGAAGCTAACCATTGATTCATAGAACCTTCAGCCGCAAATGCAAAACCGCTTAAAGCTAGCATTAAAAATACGATTTTTTTCATAGTTTTTCCTTGTAAAAATTTAAATCCTTTCGGCTTGCGTATCCCTACTCGTGATTTATAAAAGCAAAATTATATACAAATATAACTTTAAAATTATTGAAATTTAAATTAATATTATATATTTTAAAATAAATTAAAGTTTTTTTTAGCTACATTAAAAATTTTTATAGTTTTATAAAATTAAGGTTATCTTTATGAATGAAAAATTTTCTAAAATAGGCTTTGTATTAGCGGTAGCAGGTTCAGCTGTTGGACTTGGAAATGCTTGGAAATTTCCAACTTTGGTAGGACAAAATGGAGGTTCAGCTTTTGTACTTTTATATTTGCTTTTGACTTTGGGGGTAGGGTTTGTAATATTTTTGGCTGAACTTAGCATAGGAAAACTTAGTGAAAAAGATCCTGTAAATGCCTATTATACTTTAGCTCCAAAACATAAAAGAGCTTGGTCTATAGTTGGTTTTTCTTTAATAGGTGCTATTTTGATTGTTTCTTTTTATAGCGTGATAATAGGATGGATTGTTAAGTATGCTTATTTTGGGTTTTTTCCTTTACCAAAAAGTATAGAAGAAAGTGGCGCTATTTTTGGAAATTTACTTTCTAATGATGTTTTATCTCAATTTATATGTTTTACTTTTGTGTTTATAGTAATTTTTTATGTAGTATCAAAAGGTGTTAAAAGTGGTATAGAAAAACTCAATGTTTGGATGATGCCAAGCTTATTTATACTACTTATTTTAATGCTTGGATATTCTTTTAGTATGGATGGTTTTTCTAAAGCAAGTGAGTTTTTATTTTCTCCGGACTTTTCTAAGCTTAGTGTAGGAGCATTTTTAAGTGCATTGGGACTTGCTTGTTTTTCTTTATCTATTGGAGTAGGTTCAATTATAACTTATTCTGCAAGTTTATCTGATAAAACAAATTTTATTACAAGCACTATTAACATTATCATTATTAATATTATTATTGGTATTATGATGGGACTTATTGTATTTACTTTCATATTTGAATTTAATGGAGATCCAGCTCAACAAGGTCCAGGTTTGATTTTTGTGTCTTTGATGAGTTTGTTTTCAAATATTGACCCAATTGGCTTTTTACCTTTGGGAAATATTTTAGCTGTGGCTTTTTTTATAGCTTTGTTTTTTGCAGGGATTACTTCAGCAGTTTCCATGATAGAACCTTTAACCTTTTATTTAATCAATTCTTATAATTTTACAAGAAAAAAAGCTCTGATTTTTATAGCTTTCATTGTGTATTTTTTGGGAAGTTTGTGTATTTTATCAGGAATTGAGTGGAGTAAAGATTCTTTAGAATTTTTTGGAAAAAGTTTTTTTGATATATTAGATTTTATTGCTTCAAATTTAATGATGCCTTTAGGTGGATTATTTGGTGCAATCTTTGTAGGTTTTGTGCTTAAAAAAGAAGCTTTACAAACTTTATTTTATCCTTATATGAGGGGTAAATACTTTGAGTGTTGGTATTTTTTTGTAAGATATATCTCGCCTTTAGCTGTGATTTTAATCATGGCAAAACAATTATTTTTTTAAGGTTAAAAGATGAATGAAAAATTTTCTAAAATAGGCTTTGTATTAGCGGTAGCAGGTTCAGCTGTTGGACTTGGAAATGCTTGGAAATTTCCAACTTTAGTGGGTAACAATGGCGGTTCAGCTTTTGTGGTGGTATATTTACTTTTAACCTTGGGTGTGGCTTTTGTGATATTTTTAGCTGAACTTAGTATAGGAAAACTTAGTGAAAAAGATCCTGTAAATGCTTATCATACTTTAGCGCCAAAAAATAAAAGAGCATGGTCGCTCGCAGGATTTTTTATGCTTGGTGCTATTATTCTAGTGTCTTTTTATAGTGTTGTTATAGGTTGGATAGCAAAATATGCTTATTTTGGGTTTTTTGAATTACCTAAAGATACAAATGAAGCAGGCGCTATTTTTGGAAATTTACTTTCTAATGATGTTTTATCTCAATTTATATGTTTTACTTTTGTGTTTATAGTAATTTTTTATGTAGTATCAAAAGGTGTTAAAAGTGGTATAGAAAAACTCAATGTTTGGATGATGCCAAGCTTATTTATACTGCTTATTTTAATGCTTGGATATTCTTTTAGTATGGATGGTTTTTCTAAAGCAAGTGAGTTTTTATTTGTACCTGATTTTTCAAAATTAAGTGTTAATTCTATATTAGATGCACTAGGGCTTGCATTTTTTAGTATGTCTTTGGGTGTATGTGTGATTTTAACTTATGCAGCAAGTTTGCCCGATAAAACAAATTTTATAAGCAGTGCTTTAAATATTATCATTATTAATACTATCATTGGTTTGATGATGGGACTTATTGTATTTACTTTTATATTTGAATTCGGAGCCGATCCTACTCAACAAGGTCCAGGACTTATATTTATATCATTAACAACGCTTTTTGCAAAGTTAGGGTTTTTGGGAAATGTTTTAGCCATAGCCTTTTTTATAGCTTTATTTTTTGCAGGGATTACTTCGGCTATTTCTATGATAGAACCTTTTACTTTTTATCTTATAAATCGTTATCAAATTTCAAGAAAAAAAGCTTTGGTTTTTGTGGGTATGATTGTTTATTTTCTTGGAAGTTTATCTATACTTTCTTTTTATCATGTAAGTGCATCAAGTTTAAATTTCTTTGGGAAAAGTTTTTTTGATATTTTAGACTTTTTCATACAAAATTTATTAATGCCAATTTCTGCTTTAATTACAGCATTTTTTGTGGGTTTTGTGCTTAAAAAAGAAGCTTTACAAACTTTATTTTACCCATTTATGCGTGGGATATATTTTGAAATTTGGTATATCTTTTTAAGATACATTTCTCCATTAGCGGTTATTTTAATTATGGCTAGACAGCTTTTTTTCTAAGGTATTAAAATGAATGATAAATTTTCTAAAATAGGTTTTGTATTAGCAGTAGCAGGTGGAGCTATAGGGCTTGGAAATGCTTGGAAATTTCCAACCTTAGTAGGCCAAAATGGTGGTTTTGCTTTTGTACTTTTGTATTTACTTTTGACTATTAGTATAGGATTTTGTGTATTTTTGGCTGAAATTGCTATGGGAAGATTAAGTCAGAGTGATCCTGTAAATGCTTATAAAAGCTTAGCAACTAAATATGCTCAAAAATGGAAATTTGCTGGATTTTTTATGCTCGGTGGAATTTTTGTATTATCTTTTTATCTTGTTATTATGGGTTGGGTTTTAAAATATATGATAACTTCGATTTATTATCTACCTAGTAATACTCAAGAAGCAGGAGCTTTATTTGGAAATTTAATACAAAATAGTATTTTAGAAAGTAGTTTGTATTTTTTAATTGCTTTTTTTCTTACCTTGTTTGTTGTTTCAAGAGGGGTTAAAAGCGGTATAGAAAAACTTAATGTTTGGATTATGCCAAGTTTGTTTATTATGCTTGTTTTAATGCTAGTATATTGTTTTTTTCAAGATGGTTTTAAGGAAGCTTTTGTTTATTTGTTTTATCCTGATTTTACCAAGCTTAGTTTAAACTCTGTTTTAACAGCTTTAGGTCTTGCTTTTTTTACTTTATGTTTAGGTATAGGTTGTATTACCACTTATGCAGCCTCTTTAAAAGACGATACAAATTTAATTACAAGTTCGGCCATAATTGTGCTTTTAAATATCAGTATAGGTTTGATGATGGGACTTATTGTATTTACTTTTATATTTAAATTTAATGCTAATCCTGCAGAAGGAGCTGGGCTTGTATTTATATCTTTAACGACTTTATTTTCCAACTTAGGTGCTATCTTTGGACATTTTTTAGCTTTTTATTTTTTCTTAGCTTTATTTTTTGCAGGGATTACTTCAGCAGTTTCTATGATAGAACCTTTTACTTTTTATCTTGTAAATGAATATAAAATTTCAAGAAAGAAAGCTTTGGTTTTTATAGGCTTTGTGGTCTTTCTTTTGGGAATGAGTTGTATTTTATCTTTTAGTGCTAATTATGGGGCTAGCTTTAGTTTTTTTGGTTTAAGTTTTTTTGATATTTTAGATAAATTAACTTCTAATTTTATGCTCCCACTTGGAGCTATTGCAAGTGCTATTTTCGTAGGATTTTTTGTGGAAAAAATAAAAATTTACAATTTATTTTCTAAGTTTATGAGTAGAAGTATTTTTGAAGTATGGTATTTTTTACTTAGATTTGTTGCACCTATTGCGATTATTATCATTATGTTAAATCAAATTTTATAAATTTATTTTTTAAGAAAGTAGAGTTATAATTGCAAAGATGTAAAAATAAGGAAAAATTATGGCTAAAAAGTTAATTGATGTGATGGATACCACATTTAGGGATGGTTTTCAATCTGTTTATGGTGCTAGAGTTTTAATGAATGATTTTTTTCCTGCCCTAGAAGCAGCTAAAGAAGCAGATATTAAGCATTTTGAATTTGGTGGTGGAGCTAGATTCCAAAGTTTATTTTTTTATTTGAACGAAAATGCTTTTGAAATGATGGACAAATTTAGAGCCATCGTTGGAAAAGATGCAAATTTACAAACTCTTGCAAGAGGGGTTAATACCGTAGCACTTGATACAGGTAGTAAAGAAATTATCAATTTGCATGCAAAAATGTTTGCAAAACACGGCACAACTACAATAAGAAATTTTGATGCATTAAATGATGTAAATAATTTAAAATTTAGTGGAGAATGTATAGTTAAACATGGTTTAAAACATGAAATTACCATTACTTTAATGGATTTACCTCCAAAATGTAAAGGTGCGCATGATGTGCCATTTTATGAAAGAATTTTAAAAGAAATTCTACAAGCTCAAATTCCTTTTGATAGTATTTGTTTTAAAGATGCAAGCGGAACTTCAAATCCAAATAAAATTTATGAAGTTATTAAAATGGCTAGAAAAAACCTGCCTGAAAATATGCATATAAGATTACATACGCATGAAACCGCAGGGGTAAGCATAGCATGCTATTTAGCGGCTTTAGAAGCAGGTGTTGATGGTATAGATTTAGCTGCAGCTCCTGTTAGTGGTGGTACTTCTCAACCTGATATTTTAACAATGCTTCATGCTCTAAAAGGAAGCAATTTTGATCTTGGTTTAGATGAAGAAAAAATTTTAAAATACGAAGAAGTATTAAAAGATTGTTTAAAAGATTATTTTCTACCACCTGAAGCAACGGCGGTAAATCCTTTAATACCTTTTTCACCTATGCCAGGTGGAGCATTAACTGCTAATACGCAAATGATGAGAGATAATAATATTTTAGATAAATTTCCTCAAGTTATAAAAGCTATGCAAGAAGTAGTAGAAAAAGGTGGTTATGGTACTTCTGTTACTCCTGTATCGCAGTTTTATTTCCAGCAAGCTTTTAATAATGTAATGTTTGGTCCTTGGAAAAAAATTGCAGATGGATATGGAAAAATGGTTTTAGGATATTTTGGAAAAACTCCCGTTGCTCCAGATCCTGAAGTAATTAAGCTTGCAAGTGAGCAATTAAAACTAGAACCAACTACAAAATTAGCCACAGATATTGCTGATGTTGATGAGAGCAAAAGTATAGCTTATATTAAAAACTTATTAGAAAAAGAAAATTTAGAAACAAGTGAAGAAAATATTTTTATCGTTGCAGCTTGTAAAGAAAAAGGCATAGCTTTCTTAAAAGGCGAAGCTAAGGTTAATGTTAGAAAAAATAGCAAATTAAAATCAAGTCTTATCGATGAAAATCAATTTACCGTTTCAGTTAATGGTAACAAATACCATGTAGAAGTAAGTGCAGGTTTTGATAGAGATGTTAATGTTAAAAGTGCTGTAAAAGTAAGTGCAGATAATGCAAAAGTTGCAAAAACTCAAGTAAATGATAATGCTATTGTTGCAAGTATGAATGCAAATGTATTTAAAATTTTAGTTAAAGAAAATGATAGTGTAAAGGCAGGTCAAGTTGTAGCTGTACTTGAAGCTATGAAAATGGAAATCGAGGTTAATGCAAGTAAAGATGGAGAAATTGCAGAGCTTTTAGTAAATGCTGGTGAGAGCGTAAGTGAAGGTCAAGCTTTAATGACTTATAAATAAGGAGGTAAAGATGAAAGGTTTAGAAAATTTAGGCTTAGAAAATATCGGACAAGTTTTTCACAATCTTAGCTATGATGAGCTTTTAAAGCACGAAAAAAACAACAATGAAGGTGTATGTACTAAAAACGGTACCTTTAGTGTAGATACAGGAATTTTTACTGGAAGAAGTCCTAAAGATAAATATTTTGTAAAACAAGATCCTTCGCAAAAATACATTGCTTGGGGTAAGATTAATCAGCCTATTAGTGAGGAATTATTTGAAAAGCTTTTAGCAAAAGCTAAAAAACAACTTAGTAATAGTGATATTTATATCCAAGATGCATATTGTGGAGCTTCGTTAAAAAGTCGTAAAGCTGTGCGTTTTGTAACTCAAATTGCATGGCAAGCACATTTTGTAAAAAATATGTTTATTCGTCCAAAAGAAGAAGAACTTAGTGAGTTTAAACCTGATTTTGTGGTGTATAATGCTTGCAAATGTATTAATGAAGATTATAAAAAAGATGGTTTAAATTCAGAGGTTTTTGTCATTTTTAACATAGAAAAAAATATAGCAGTAATTGGTGGAACTTGGTATGGTGGAGAGATGAAAAAAGGAATTTTTTCTATGATGAATTATTGGCTTCCACTAGAAAATAAACTTTCTATGCATTGTAGTGCTAATGTTGGAGAAAAAGGTGATGTAGCGCTTTTCTTTGGGCTTAGTGGTACAGGTAAAACTACTCTTTCAACTGATCCAAAAAGAAAATTAATAGGCGATGATGAGCATGGTTGGGATGATGAGGGTGTGTTTAATTTTGAAGGAGGTTGTTATGCAAAATGTATCAATCTTGATCCTCAAAGTGAGCCAGAAATTTATGGAGCTATAAAGCAAAATGCACTTTTAGAAAATGTAGTTTTAAAAGATGATTTAAGTGTTGATTTTAATGATGGTTCTAAAACTGAAAATACTAGAGTTTCTTATCCGATAGAGCATATTTTAAATCACGAGCCAAGCCTTAGTGCAGGTCATCCTAGTAATATCATTTTCCTTTCAGCGGATGCTTTTGGTGTTTTACCTCCGGTTAGTAAACTTAGTAAAGAACAAGCAATGTATTATTTTCTAAGTGGTTATACTGCTAAAGTAGCAGGAACTGAAAGAGGTATTACTGAGCCTGTTGCGACTTTTTCGGCTTGTTTTGGAGAAGTGTTTTTGCCATTACACCCAACTGTTTATGCAAAACTTTTGGGCGAAAAAATCAGCAAGCATAATGTGAATGTTTATTTGGTAAATACCGGTTGGAGCGGTGGAGCTTATGGTGTAGGCAAAAGAATGAGTATAAAAGCTACTAGAGCTTGCATTAATGCGATTTTAGATGGTAGCATACAAAATTGTGAGTTTGAAAACTATGATTTATTTAATCTTGCAGTTCCAAAAGAATTAGCGGGTGTAGAAAGTAAGTTGTTAAACCCTGTTAATACTTGGGAGGATAAAAAAGCTTATGAAGAAACTAAATTAAAGCTTGCAAAAATGTTTATAGAAAATTTCAAACGCTATGAAGATGTAAAAGAAGGAGCAGAATTTAAACTAGCTGGTCCTGCTATCTAAAAAGAGTTAGCTCTTTTTAGAATAAAGATTGAGGATTGATTTGGGTTTCTTTATTTTTTGGAAGCTCAAATCCACCTAACATATGAAAATGTAAATGAAAAACTTCTTGTCCGCTATTTTTTCCACAATTTGTGATTAATCTATACCCACTTTTATCAAGTCCTAAAAGAGTAGCTAGTTCTTGGATAAATTGTGTCATTTCGCTCATTAATTCAGGTCTTAATTCTTGAAAGTTTTCAAAATGTTCTTTTGGAATGATTAAAATATGAATAGGTGCTTTAGGATTGATATCATGAAAAGCTAAAAATTTTTCACTTTCTAAAACTTTATTAGCAGGGATTTTTCCTTCTACGATTAGTTCAAATACGGTTTTTTCTCTCATTTAGTAATCCTTTTTTTTGTTATTTTTTGCTAATTTTAAATAATTTTACATTAGAATGTTTAAAAAAAATTTAGTTGGAGCTAAAATTGCAAGATATGATAGAAAAAATTGCTTCTGTAAATACTTTAGCAGAGCTTGAAAATATAAAAGTAAGTGTTTTAGGAAAAAAGGGTATTTTGACTTTAGAATTTGCAAAGTTAAAAGATTTGCAAGGTGAAGAAAAAAAAGAATTTGCCAATGGTTTAAATAAAACAAGAGATGAATTTAATGAGGCTTATCAAATAAAATTAAAAGAATTAGAAGAAAAAGCTTTAAATGAAAAAATGAAACAAGATGTGCAAGATTTTAGCTTTTTTGATGAAACTTCAAATGCAGGTGCTTTGCACCCAATCATGCAAACTATGGATAAAATCATAGAATATTTTACAGCTTTAAATTTCAGTATAGAAAAAGGGCCTTTGATCGAGGATGATTTTCATAATTTTGAAGCATTGAATTTACCACAAAATCATCCTGCAAGAGATATGCAAGATACTTTTTATTTTGAAGATAAAACCTTGCTTAGATCTCAAACTTCTCCAGTTCAAATTAGAACTATGCTATCTCAAAAACCACCTATTAGAATGATAGCACCAGGTGCAGTTTTTAGAAGAGATTTTGATATTACTCATACCCCTATGTTTCATCAAGTAGAAGGACTTGTGGTAGAAGAAGGCGATAAGGTAAATTTTGCAAATTTAAAAGATATGCTAGAGCATTTTTTAAAACATATGTTTGGCGATGTAAAAGTGCGTTTTAGACCAAGCTTTTTTCCTTTTACAGAGCCATCTGCTGAAGTAGATATTTCTTGTGTGTTTTGTAAAGGTTGTGGATGTAGGGTTTGTAAGCAAACAGGATGGCTTGAAGTTTTAGGATGTGGCGTTGTTGACCCTAATGTTTATAAATTTGTTGGTTATAAAAATGTAAGTGGTTATGCTTTTGGTTTGGGTGTGGAGCGTTTTGCTATGCTTTTACATAAAATTCCTGATTTGCGTTCTATGTTTGAAGGTGATTTAAGATTATTGGAGCAATTTAGATGATTATTAGTAGAAATTGGTTAAATGAATGGATTGATTTAAGTGAAATATCAACACAAACTATAGTAAATACTTTAAATTCCATAGGATTAGAGGTTGATAGTTTCAAAAGTGTTAAAGCTCCCCAAAAAGTTGTAATAGGTAAGGTTTTAGAAAAAGTTAAACATGAAAATTCAGATAAATTGAATATTTGTAAAGTAGATGTTGGGAATGAAATCTTACAAATTGTTTGTGGTGCAAAAAATGTTGATAAAGATCAATTTGTAGCCGTATCTTTAGTAGGTGCAGTGCTTCCTAGCGGACTTGAGATAAAACCTGCCAAACTTAGAGGGGTTGAATCTATGGGTATGATTTGCTCTTCTAGTGAGCTTGGTTTTGGAAAAAGTAATGAAGGCATTATGGTTTTAGATGAAAGTATGGGAGAGTTAGTTTTAGGAAAAGCTCTTAATGAATATGATTTGTTTAATGATGAATTAATTGAAATAGAACTTACTCCAAATCGCGGGGATTGCTTGAGTTTATATGGTGTTGCTAGAGATTTAAGTGCAGCACTTGATTTAAATTTAAAAGAATTAAACCCTTTAAAAGAAAGTGAAAATAGCGTAGGTATAGGAAGAATACTAAGTGTTAAAAATCAAAGTGATGTTGAAGGATTTTTTGCTTATAAGGCACTAGAGATTAAAGAAGAATTTAAGTTAAATATCACGATACAAATTCGTCTTGCTTTGATTGAAGCATATAAAAATAACAACATAGAAAATCTTTTAACTTATGCAACTCATGCAAGTGGAGTGATTTTTTGTGCTTATGATTTTCATAAGCTTTGTCAAGATTGTCAAATTGATGAAAAGATTGTTTTAGAGATTAAAACTCAAGAGCATGGAGAGTATGGGGTTTATTATAAAGATGAGTTGATTGCTTTAGCAGGTATAGAGCAAGAAGATAAATTTAAAATTAATGATGAGAGTAAAATCATCATTATAGAAGCAAACTATACTCATCCTCAAACTATAGCAAATGCAATAGCCTTTTATAAAAAGAAAAATGATACTATATATCGTTCTTTAAGAGGCAGTGAGCCTAAGCTTTCTTTGGGAATGGAGTATTTATTTAATGAGTGCTTAAAAATTAGTGCAATGGGTGTTTTTTCAGGAAGCCAACAAGTTTTTAAAGAAAATGAAGCAAATATTATTGGGATTTTTGGTACAGAGATTGATAAAATCATTGGTATGCCTATAGATAAAAATAATTTAGTCAAAATTCTTAGAAAACTAGGCTTTGAAATAAGTGTGGTAAATGATGAACAATTTAATATTAAAATTCCACTTCACCGTAGTGATATAGTAAATATAGCTGATATTAGTGAAGAAATAGTAAGAATTATCGGTATTGATAATATCCCATCAAAAGCTTTAGAATTTAGAGAAAAAAATCGCTTAAATCAAGTATATTTTGATTATCAAGAGCTTAAAAATTTAAGATTAAAAGCAAGTAATAATGGATATTTTGAAAGTGTGCATTATGTTTTGGATAATGAAGAAGAATTAAGTCAGCTAGGATTTAAATGTATTAAAAACAAACTCATTAATCCTATTACTAACGAACTTAATACTTTAAGAAGTACTTTAATAAATCATCTTTTAAATGCAGTAAGCTTTAATCTAAGAAATTCAAAAAAGAAAATCAAGCTTTTTGAGTGTGGTAGTGTTTTTGATGAGTTTTCAAACGAGCATGCTAAATTTGCGATGATCTTTAGTGGTTACAAAGAAGAAGCTAAAATCACAAATAAGGCCAAACCTGTTTTGGTAGATTTTTATACCTTTTTAGCAGAATTAAAAAGCATTATAGGTGAGTTTAGTTTACAAAAATCAGAATATGCATTTTTAAGCCCATATGAACAAGCAAATGTATATAAAAATGGCAAGCGTATAGGTTTTGTAGGTAGAGTACATTTAAGTATAGAAAATGAAAGGGATTTGGTTAAAACTTATATTTGTGAGCTTGATTTGGAAGGCTTAAAACAAGACTTTAAAACCGCTAAAGCATATTCTAAATTTCCATCTATGAGCAGGGATTTAAGTATAGTAATACCTAAGGGTTTTGAATATGAAAAAATCAAACACACTATTGCTAAATTAAATATCGAAAGATTAGAAAGCTTTAGAGTGGTAGATTTATATACAGATGAAAATTTAGGCGATTTTTATAGCTTGACTATTAATTTGGTATTTAGAGATTTTGAAAAAACTTTAGAAGATAATATTATCCTTGAATATATTGATAAAATCATCAAAGCTTTAGATGATGAGCATGGTTTAAAACTTCGATGAAGATAAGTCCTATTGATTCTTTTAAAGTAGAGCTTGAAGATATAGCTTCTGATAAGTCTATATCTCATCGCTTTGCTATTTTTTCTTTGCTTACTCAAGGAACTTGTAAGATTAAAAATTATCTAAAAGCACAAGACACTTTACATACTTTAGCAATCATTCAAGCTTTAGGAGCTGAAGTTGAAGAAATTGATGGATTAATTTATATTAAAGCTCCAAAATATATAAAATCTCCAAATTGCGTTTTAGATTGTGGAAATTCAGGTACAGCTATGAGACTTTTAATAGGTTTTTTAAGTGCTATTGAAGATGAATTTTTTGTTCTTAGTGGAGATTGTTATTTAAATGCTAGGCCAATGAAGCGAGTGAGTGGGCCTTTGATGAGTTTAGGAGCTAAGATTTTTGGAAGAGCTAATGCAAATTTAGCGCCTATTTGCATACAAGGGGCTAAGTTAGATGGTTTTGACTTTAGTAGTAATATTGCTTCAGCTCAAGTAAAATCAGCTTTAATTTTAGCAGCTTTATTTGCCAAAAAAGAAAGTTATTTTAAAGAAGTTGAGCTTTCAAGAGATCATAGTGAGATTATGCTTAATAAAATGGGAGCTTGCATTGAGTATTTAAATGAGAATAAAACTTTTATCAAAATCAATCCTTTAAAAGAAAAATTAAAAGCATTTGAAGTATGTGTACCAAATGATCCATCATCAGCCTTTTACTTTGCCTTAGCTGCTTGTATTTTACCTCATTCAAAAGTAGTCTTAAAAAATGTTTTGTTAAATAAAACACGCATTGAAGCCTTTAAAATTTTAGAAAAAATGGGTGCAAAGATCACTTATAATATTACTAATGAAGATTTTGAAAGTATTGGAGAAATTTGTGTTGAAAGTACGCCTTTAAAGGCGGTAAATGTGAGTGAAAATATCGCATGGTTGATTGATGAAATTCCAGCTTTGGCTATAGCTTTTGCTTGTGCAAAAGGAAAAAGCATTATAAAAAATGCTAAAGAATTGCGCGTAAAAGAAAGTGATAGAATCAAATCAATTGTATTAAATTTGCAAAAATGTGGCATAAAAGTAAAAGAATTTGAAGATGGCTTTGAAGTAGAAGGCGGCGAAGTTAAAAATGCTAAAATAGAAAGCTTTGGAGATCATAGAATTGCGATGAGTTTTTTAATTTTAGGTTTAAGATGTGGAATGGAAGTAGATGATAGTGAATGCATCAAAACTTCTTTTCCAAATTTTATTGAGATTTTAAAGCAAATAGGAGCTAAGATTGGAGATTGAATTAGCAAAAAGTTATGGATTTTGTTTTGGAGTAAAAAGAGCTATTAAAAAAGCCGAGCAGATTAAAGATGCAGCTACTATAGGACCTTTAATTCATAATAATGAAGAAATCACAAGACTTTGGAAAAATTATAATGTTAAAACATTAAATGATATTAATGAATTAAACGCAGAAAAAAAAGCCATTATTAGAACCCATGGTATTACAAAGCAAGATTTAGAAAAATTAAAGCAAAAGGATATAGAAATTTTTGATGCTACATGTCCTTTTGTGACTAAACCTCAAAAAATTTGTGAACAAATGAGCAATGAAGGTTATGAAGTTGTTATTTTTGGGGATGAAAATCATCCTGAAGTAAAAGGGGTTAGAAGTTATGTAAGTACTAAAGCTTATGTAGTGCTTGATGAAAAAGAATTGCTTGATATTAAATTGCCTTCTAAAATTGCAGTAGTATCACAAACTACAAAAAAGATAGAAAAATTTATGGAAATTGTAAATTTTTTAATGCTTAGGGTTAAGGAAGTGCGTGTTTTTAATACAATATGTGATGCGACTTTTAAAAATCAAGAAGCAATCAATGAACTTGCTAAAAAAAGTGATGTAATGATAATAGTTGGAGGGAAGAACTCAGCCAATACTAAACAGCTTTTTTTGATAGCAAAAAACTATTGTGAAGATAGTTATTTAATCGAAAATGAAAAAGAAATTCAGAAAGAATGGTTTAGCGGTAAAGAAAAATGTGGCATTAGTGCGGGTGCTTCTACACCTGATTGGGTGATTGATTTGGTTTTGGAAAAAATCAAAGAATACGCCAAAATTAACTAAGTTTAAAGAAAACAATACTATAATCAACAATTAAAATTTAAAACAAAGGACCACAATGAGCGAGGTGAACAAAAAAGTTCAAAACAGACTAGAGGATATTATCATAGAAGAAGATTTTGAGCAAATGCTTGAAGAATCTTTTAAGTCTGATGAGGAGGCAACTACACAAGGTATAATTGTCGCGATTAAATGCGATGAGGTATTTGTAAATGTAGGACAAAAATCAGAAGGTATTTTAGTAGCAGAAGAAATTCAAAACGAAAAAGGCGAATTTATCTTCAAGGAAGGTGATACATTAGAAGTTGCTATAGTAGGTTCTCGCGGTGGCAGATCTTTACTTTCTCATAAAAAAGCTTTAAGAAAACAAAAAGTTAAAGAATTTATTAACAATTATAAAGATGATGAAAGTATATTTGATGTAAAAATCATTGGTAAAAATAGAGGTGGCTTTGTAGCTGTGGATGAAAATGGAGTGGAGTTTTTCCTACCAAAATCACAAAGCAGTTTTAAAGATTCAAATAATATTATCAATAAAACTTTTAAAGTTAAAATTATAAAAATAGATAAAGAAGCTCAGAGTATAGTAGTTTCTAGAAAAAAAATAGTAGATGAGGAAAGAAAAAAACGCAAAGAAATTATTTCAAATGTATTAAATCAAGAAGAAATTATAGAAGGTGTTGTTAAAAAAATCACTACTTACGGTATGTTTGTTGATGTAGGTGGTGTTGATGGTTTAGTTCATTATAGCGAAATTTCTTATAAAGGACCAGTAAATCCTAGTTCGTTGTATAATGAAGGTGATAAAGTTCCTGTAAAAGTGATTAAATATGATAAAGATAAAAAACATCTTTCTTTATCTATAAAACTTGCCATGCCTGATCCTTGGGATGAAATTAAAGATGGTTTAGAAGTTGGTGATACTATTAAAGTTACGGTTTCAAATATAGAACCATATGGTGCTTTTGTAGATTTAGGAAATGATATAGAAGGATTTTTACATATAAGTGAAATTTCTTGGGATAAAAATGCTAAAAATCCAAAAGATTATATTAACGAAGGTCAAGAGCTTGATGTGGAAGTGATTGAAATTAATGCTAAAGAAAGAAGACTTAGAGTTTCTTTAAAAAATTTATTAGCAAAACCTTTTGATGAGTTTTTAAAATCATATAAAGTAGGTGATGTGCTAAAAGGCAGTGTTACTTCCGTGACTAATTTTGGTGCCTTTATAAAAATTGCTAATTTAGAAGGTTTGTTGCATAATGAAGATGCTTCTTGGAATAGAAGTGATAAATGTAAAGATATGTATAAAGTTGGTGATGTTGTAGAAGTTAAAATCATTAAACTAGATAAAGAAAATCAAAAAATTTCTTTAAGTACTAAAGAATTACAAAAAAGTCCTGTTCAAGTTTATGCTCAAAAACACCAAGTAAATGATGTTATTTCTGGTAAAATTAGAGATATTAAAGATTTTGGAGTTTTTGTAGAGCTTGAAGAAGGCGTTGATGCGCTTATTCATAAAGAGGATTTAGGTAATATTGATTTTTCAAGTTTAAAAGTAGGTGATACAATAGAAGCTTTGATTGTTTTCATTGATGAAAAGAAAAATAGAATTCGTTTAAGCGTAAAAAGCCTTGCAAGAATGAAAGAAAGAGAAGCGTTAAATGAAATCAATGATAATGACAAAGTAACTTTAGGTGATATTATCAAAGATCAACTTTTATAATAAAAAATGAAAAAATATACCCTTTATGGTATTTTAGGTTTTTTAAGCCTAATTTTATTTATTGCTTTTATTTTTATGGTGAGATATGTAGATATTGGGAATTTACCTATCTCACAAAATGTTAAATATTCTTTTGATGAAATAAAAAAAGAGTTACCACAAACTTGGCAAGATAAACTTTCAAATATTAAAATCAATGATTTTTCTCCAGCAGCAAATGAATTTTATATGAGTTTTAATATGGATGATTCTGTAGTAAAGCCAAAACAAAAATTTTATATGCTCGATGTAAATAAAAATGATGTTTATTCTATGTTTTGTTTAAAGCAAACTCTGCATTCTTTTTTTATCAAATACACTTTAACACAGAGTAAAGATGAAGTGGCAATTTATTTAGATACAAATAATGAAAAAGTATTAAATACACTGATCGACAAATTAAAAATTTACAACATAAATGCAAAATTAAAGGAGGTTTGGTTATGAAAAAAATTATTGTATGTGATGCGATATTAGACAAAGGCGTAGAACTTTTAAGAAAAGCTGATGATGTTGAGCTTATCGAAGCAGCACATTTACCTAAAGATGAACTTTTAACAAAATTAAATGATGTAGATGTTGCTATTACTAGAAGTTCAACGGATGTGGATTTGAAATTTATTAATGCATGTTCTAATTTAAAAGCTTTAGTTAGAGCAGGCGTTGGGGTTGATAATGTTGATATAGATGAATGCTCTAAAAAAGGCATTATAGTAATGAATGTACCAACGGCTAATACCATAGCAGCAGTTGAGCTTACTATGAATCATTTATTATGCTCTGCAAGATCTTTTGTAAATGCTCATAATTTTTTAAAAATACAAAGAAAATGGGAAAGAGAAAAGTGGTATGGTGTTGAACTTATGAATAAAACTTTAGGAGTTATAGGTTTTGGTAATATAGGTTCAAGAGTGGCTGTACGTGCAAAAGCTTTTGGTATGAAAGTTATAGCTTATGATCCTTATGTGGTAGCTTCTAAAATGGCTGATTTGGGTATAGAGTGTGTGAATTCTTTAGATACAATTTTAACTCAAAGTGATTTTATTACTATACATACGCCAAAAACAAAAGAAACAACAGATATGATTTCTTTTGAAGAAATTTCTAAAATGAAAGATGGGGTAAGATTGATAAATTGTGCCAGAGGTGGTCTTTATAATGAAGATGCATTGTGTGAAGGTTTAAAAAGTGGTAAAATAGCTTGGCTTGGTATCGATGTGTTTAATAAAGAACCAGCAACTAATCATCCATTTTTAGACTTTGAAAATGTTTCTGTTACTTCTCATCTTGGTGCAAACACTTTAGAAAGTCAAGAAAATATCGCTATCCAAGCATGCGAGCAAGCTTTAAATGCTGCAAGAGGAATTTCTTATCCTAATGCTTTAAATTTACCGATTAAAACTGAAGATTTACCAAGTTTTGTAGCACCTTATATTGAGCTTATTTCCAAAATGGGCTTTTTGGCTGCTCAGCTTGATAAAACTCCTATTAAGGCTATTAAACTTGAGAGTGAAGGACAAATTAGCGAGTATAATGAGTCTTTATTAACTTTTGCAACAGTGAGTGTTTTAAGAGGTATTTTAGGTGAGAATATTAATTATATTAACGCACATTTTGTAGCTAAAGATAAGGGCGTAGAACTTTCTTCTTGTATTCTACCAAGTAGTGGTTATAGTAATAAAATCACTATAAAAGTAATTACAGATAATTCTAACCTTTCTATTTCAGGAACTATTTTTGGTGAAAATGAACAAAGAATAGTAGAATTAAATGGTTTTGATGTAGATTTTAAACCAAAAGGGAAAATGATAATTTTAAATAACAATGACATACCAGGAGTTATTGCTAATGTTAGCGGAATTTTAGCCAAAAATAATGTCAATATAGCTGATTTTAGACTTGGTAGAAATGGCTTTGGAAAAGCTTTGGCTGTAATTTTGCTTGATACAAAAATTTCAAAAGCTTTGCTTGAGGAATTAAGAGCTATTGATGCTTGTATTTTTGCAGAATATGCAGAAATTTAAGGCTTTTTATAAGCCTTAATTGTTACAATTATTTTTTAATTTTAAAATTAAGGAAAATATATGGCTTCTTATGGAATGGGAGATTTAAAAAAAGGTTTAAAAATAGAAATTGATGGTATTCCTTTTAAAATCGTAGAATATCAACATGTAAAACCAGGAAAAGGTCCTGCTTTTGTTCGTATTAAAATTAAATCTTTTATCGATGGTAAGGTTTTGGAAAAAACTTTCCATGCAGGGGATAAATGTGAATCTCCAAATTTAGAAGAAAAACAAATGCAATATCTATACGATGATGGTGAAAATTGTCAATTTATGGATACCCAAACTTATGAGCAAGTTGCAATTAGCGATGAAGATGTGGGTGAAGCTAAAAAATGGATGCTTGATGGAACCATGGTAGATGTTTTATTTCACAATGGAAAAGCAATTGGTGTGGAAGTACCTCAAGTAATGGAACTTAAAATTATTGAAACGGCACCAAATTTTAAAGGCGATACTCAAGGCTCAAACAAAAAACCAGCTACTTTAGAAACAGGTGCAGTAGTGCAAATTCCTTTCCATGTATTAGAAGGGGAAGTAATCCGCGTTGATACTGTGCGTGGAGAGTATATAGAAAGAGCAAATAAATAATCCCTTATTTAAGGGATTATAAAGTTCTTAATTTATTAATTTCATCTCTAAGCATTGCCGCTTTCTCAAACTCAAGATTTTTAGCTGCTTCTAGCATTTGTTTTCTTAATTCTTTTACTATTTTAGCGCGTTCTTTCGCAGGCATTTTTTCAAGTTCTTTGCCTTTACGATAAATTTCTCCTTGTTCAAGCTCATGTTTTAAACTTTCTTCTATGTTTCTTTTTACTGAGGTTGGTGTGATGTTGTGCTTTTTATTATAAGCTTCTTGTAGGGTTCTTCTTTCATTGGTAGTATCGATAGCTTCTTGCATAGATTTTGTGATTTTTTTAGCAAAAAGCAATACTTTTCCATTGACATTTCTAGCCGCGCGTCCCATCGTTTGAATGAGTGCAGTGGTGCTTCTTAAAAAGCCTTCCTTGTCTGCATCCATAATCGCTATAAGGGAAACTTCAGGTAAATCAAGTCCTTCTCTTAAAAGATTAATCCCGATTAAAATATCAAAAGCACCACTTCTTAAGCCACGGATGATTTCATTGCGCTCAATTGCATCAATTTCTGAGTGCATGTATTTTACTTTTAAGCCAAGTTCCAAGTAGTATTTACTAAGCTCTTCAGCCATTTTTTTAGTTAAAACGGTTATTAAAACTCTTTCATTACGCTCTATAACTTTTTTAGCTTCATCGTATAAAATTTCTACTTGATTTTCACTATCTTTGATTTCTATTTTAGGATCTAAAAGCCCTGTTGGACGCATGATTTGATAAAAAATATTTTCTTTGCTTAATTCTAGTTCTAAAGGTGCAGGTGTGGCTGAAACAAATAAAAATTTACAATTTTTATTAATAAATTCATCAAACATCAAAGGTCTATTATCTAAGGCACTTGGCAAGCGAAAACCATAATCAACCAAAGTTTGCTTTCTGCTTCTATCCCCTGCAAACATTCCGCGAAATTGTGGTAAAGATACATGAGATTCATCTACAATGACTAAAAAATCTTGATTTTTAATAGCAAAATAATCAAAAAGCGTATAAGGTGTATCGCCACTCTTAAGCCCTGTTAAATGCAAGGCATAATTTTCAACTCCTTTGCACATGCCAGTACTTTGAAGCATTTCAAGGTCAAATTCTACCCTTTGTTTTAGTCTTTGTGCTTCTACGAGTTTATTTTCATTTTCAAAATAAGCAAGGCGTTTATTTAATTCAGCTTTTATACCTTTTATAGCCTCTTTAAGTCTAGCTTCACCTACGCTAAATTGACTAGTTGGATAAAGTATAAATTTTTTTAAGTCTTTACCTTTTTTATTTTCTAAGATATTATAATGATACATCGCCTCAAGTTCATCGCCAAAAAATTCAAGTCTAATAGCTTCATCCTCATAATAAGCCGGATATATATCTACTATATCTCCATTGACTCTAAAATCAGCTCTGTCAAAGAAATTATCATTGCGTTTATAACCCATATCTACAAGTTTTTTTAAAAGTTCTTTTTGATTTATTTGCATATTAAGCTCTAAAATCAAAACCATACCCACATACTCACTTGGATTTCCCAAACCATAATTTGCTGAAACACTAGCTATGCAAATAACATCATCATAACTTAAAAGCGAAGCACTTGCGCTTAGTCTTAATCTTTCTAAGTCTTCATTAGTAGAGCTGTCTTTTTCTATAAAAACATCGGTTCTTGGTATATAAGCCTCGGGTTGATAATAATCATAATAGCTTATAAAATACTCCACATGATTATTTGCAAAAAAGCCTTTAAATTCACTATAAAGTTGCGCGCATAAGCTTTTATTGTGGCTCATGATAAGAGTAGGCATATTTAAGTTTTTAATGATATTTGCCATAGTGAAAGTTTTTCCACTACCTGTAACACCTAGCAAGGTTTGGTATTTATTGCCTGCTTTAATGCTTTTTACTATACCATCAATAGCTTGCTTTTGATCAGGGCTTGGCTTAAATTCGCTAGTAAGTTCAAACATAATTTTTCCTAACTTGTATTTTTACTAATTTTACACAAAATTTTTTCTAAAAATTTAAATTTTAAAACAAAAAGCTATGCAAAATTAAATTTTTTTTTGTTACAATATGTGTTTAAAATACTCTAAAATATAAAATCAATAAAGGCAAAAAATTATGTATGATGAAAGAATAATCAACACAATGACAGATAAAGTAAATGAGCTTTTGGCTAAATATAATGAAGTATGTGAAATAAATGAAAATTTAAGAAATGAATTAGTGAGCGTAAAAGCACAAAATGAAGCTAAAAACAATCAAATTGCGCGTTTGGAAGAAGAGCTTAAAAATAAAAATATTGAAAGTGAAGATGTGATCAAAAAAATAGAGGCAGTTCTTGGCAAACAATAATCAAAGAAAAGTTACAATCAATGTCTATGCGAAAGACTTTGTTGTAACATGCAGTAATGAATTTGCAAATCATCTTGAAGATGAAATTGCTTTAATTTCTGGAGGCACAGGTAAGATAGAACTTGCAAATTTCATTAATGCTTTTGTAAAACTTAGCTATGAAAATTATATCTTAAAAAAAGAACTCAACAAACTTATAAACACTATCGATGAAGAAATACAATAAATGCAAGTAAAAAAAGCTTTTACTTTAGTAGAGCTTATTTTTTGTATGATGATTATTGCTATTCTTAGCACAATTGCTTATCCGTATTTTTCTTTTGGAAAAAATGATGCTAAACTTATCCAAGTAAAAAGTGAGGTAGAGCTCATCAATGCTTCTTTGGCTTTACTCAAAAATCAGTTTTTATTTAAAAAAAGTAAGGATTTTCCAGCCATTTTAGATGAAGCTTTGATAAATAGTGAAAATCAAAAATTATTTTTTTGTGATAGTTTGCAAAATTACAAAAAAACAAATCATTGTACATATAGTGTATTGGATAAGCCAATTGTTTCAAGTAAAAAATCATGGATGAAAATAGCAAGTACTCAATATAGATTTTTTATAAATGCTAAAAATTACATAGATTTTTCTTATAATAGTGAAAAAGTTTTTTTAGAATGTGTGAGTTTAAATTGTAAGGATTATGGGTTTTGAATTTTTATCAACTTGCTATAAAAGGATATTATTTAGATACCTTAATTTATGAAAGTGAAGAAGAAATTGAAATTTTAGATGAAGTGATAGTTGATCTTGCAAGGAAAAAAAATCTCAAAGCTATAATTTTACAAAAATGTTCAAAGCCTGATTTTAAAACCCAAGCTATAAAAGAAAAAACAGATTTTAAACTAACGCAATACCAATACGAACTTGCTCAATTTATTGCTTATTATTATGCTAGTAAAATAGCTTTTGTTTTGGGTATGTTTGAAAGCATTAAAGAGTATAAAAATCAAAAAATTCATATAGAAAAAGCACCTAGTTTAAGTAAAAACCAGCAAGAGGCTTTGGAATTTATAAAAACTAAACAAACTAGTTTATTATTTGGCGATACAGGAAGTGGTAAAACTGAAATTTATATTAGCTTGATAAAAGAATATCTAGAGCAAGGAAAGCAAGTTTTGCTTTTAATGCCAGAAATCGCTCTAACTCCGCAAATGCAAAAAAGATTAAGAGTGTATTTTGGCGAGTATTTTTTCTTGTGGCATTCTAAAATTACTAAGAAAAAAAAGCAAGAATATTTGCAAGATTTAACAAATTCAAAAGCTCTTTTGGTGGTGGGAGCTAGATCGGCTTTGTTTTTACCTTTTAAGAATTTGGGTTTGATTATTATTGATGAAGAGCATGATAATTCTTATAAAGCTTCTAATAATCCAAAAATCAATGCAAGAGATTTGGCTTTATTTGTAGCAAAAAAAATGCATATAAAAGTTCTTTTAGGTTCGGCTACTCCAAGTGTTGTAAGTTACTATAAACATCCTTGTTTTAGACTTAAAGGAACCTTTTTTGAAAGCAAAAAGCAGTTTTTATATGATGAGAGCGAGCTTAGTGTTTCATCAAAATTACTTTTAGAATTAAAAATTAGCTTAAGAAATAAAAAGCAAGCTGTGATATTTTTACCTACAAGGGCAAATTTTAGACAAATTTTATGTAAAGAATGTGCTAATACCATTAAATGCCCTTTTTGTTCTATTGCTTTGAGTTTGCACAAAAATAAAAATGCATTAAAATGCCATTATTGCAATTTTACTAAAGAAATTGATCAAACTTGTCCAACCTGCAATGGAGTTATGCTTGAAGCTAAAAAAATGGGCACAGCAGAGCTTTGTGAGCTTTTAGAAAGAGAATTAGCTGAGTTTAATCCTATCATAAAAAGATTTGATAGTGATGAGATTAGCAGTGTAAAAAAGCTTGATATGGTTTTAAAAGATTTTAATCAAGAAAAAATTGATATTTTAGTAGGCACTTCTATGCTTGCTAAAGGACATGATTATCACAATGTGGATTTGAGTGTGATTTTAGGTCTTGATGAGTATTTATTCAGACCTAATTTTAAAGCTTTGGAAGAGACTTTGGCTCTTGCTATGCAAGTAGCAGGTCGTGCAGGTCGAAAGGGTGAGGGTAGGGTACTTTTACAAACTAAAAATAGATCTTTTTTTGAAAAATATATACAAGATTATGATAGTTTTTTAAAAGATGAATTAAATGCCAGAAATGAGCTTTATCCCCCATTTAAAAGACTTTTAAGGCTAATTATTGAAGATGAGGATAAAAACAAAGCTTTAAATTTATGTGAATTTATAGCTAATAAAGTTCAAGAATTAAAACAAGTGCAATTAGTAGGCCATGGTGCTTGTGGCATTGAAATGCTAAATAAAAAATGGCGTTTTTATGTATTATTGCGCGCTAATACTCATCAAGAACTTGTAAAATTTGAGCATTTTGCTTTAAATTTTAAAAATATTACTTGCGATATAGATCCGGTTGATTTTAGTTAAAGAATTTTTCAAATTCTTGGTAATATTTCCATGATTTCACAATATCAGGGCGGAAATTTTTAATATGTATCAGTTCTTTATCTAATATATCTTTGAGTTTTAGCCTTGCTGTTTTGTTTTTCTTGAGATAGTCTAATACTTCATCTTCTTTCATAAGATTTGTTTCTGTGTAGTCAACAATTTCTTTGATTGCATCTAAAAAATTGGATAAATATTGTTTGATTCTTGCATAATTTTTATGATTTAAAAATTTAGATATTTTATTTTTATCGATATAAATGCCAATGTTATTTTTAAGATCATTATTGCTAATGTAGGAAAAAATATTTATTTGCTCGTTGCTTATATGATATCTATTAATAATTAATTTTATTTCATAATCTACTTGAAAAATTAAAGGAAGCAAATATCTTATATAACCTCTAAATTCTTTTCTTTTAAAAAGATTTTCATCATTATGGGGGGGGGTAAAATCAAATTTATCTGCCAAGTTAATAAAAGTATTATAAGCTTTCTTTTCGTTTAAATCGCACATATCTATATAAGTAATATTGTTTGTGTTAATTTTATTAAGTAGAGTATGTATTATAAAAGTATTTTCTAGTAAATTTTCAAAATCATCTTTCATGTAAGTTTTGTTTGGTTTTAAAAAATTAATATATTCTTGGTAGTTAAAATTTAAGTTAAAATTCTGATTATAGTTTCTTTGAACTTTACTCCAATCTCTTCCATATGAATGTTTTAATAAGGATATGGGATCTCGTGTTTGAATTAGTATAGGTATATCACAACTAATTAAATTTAAATATTTATCCAAATCTAAAATATTTGTCTCGGATATATTAATAGCTGTTTGAGAGTATTGAAGAAGTGATTTAAAATTTAAATTATATCTGTAATATCCGTTGTTTGGAGATACCCAAGAAGCAGAGCAATAAACATTGCATGCTTCATTGAGTAGTGTTAAAAAAGCAGCAGCACCAACACCATGAGGGGAAATATAGATAAATTTAGCATTTTCTAGAGGTATGTTTAGTTTCCAAGCAAGTTCTGCACAATAATCACTAGGTTCTATATCGATATTTTTTGGATTTACTAATGGTGGATAAGTCTTATTTTCATATTGTTTAAAATCGTCACTATTAAGCCAAGCTGTAATATGATTTATATTATCTAGTATAAATTTTTGAAAAAAATAATCTTGATTGGTTTTGAGTGAATTTAATAAAAATTTGCTTTTTTTGCTATCTAAATGAGCTGATAAAAAATTAAGTAAATTTTCCATATTAAATCCTTGATATTTTTAGATTAAATTATTAAAATTATATAAAAATATTTTTAGAGTGATTTTAATGACAAGATATAAAACAAGACAAATAAAAGTAGGCGATGTTTTAATAGGTGGTGATGCACCTATTTCTGTGCAATCCATGCTTTTTACTAAAACAAGAGATATTGAAGGTTGTTTAGAGCAACTTAATAGGCTTTATTTTGCCGGTGCAAATATAGTGCGTTTAGCTTGTTTGGACATGGCAGATGCAAGAGCTTTAAAAGAAATCAAAGCAAAAAGTCCCTTGCCTTTAATAGTGGATATACATTTTAATCATAAGCTAGCAGTTTTTTGTGCTGAATTTATCGATGGGGTGAGAATTAATCCGGGAAATATAGGCTCAAAAGAAAATATAAAAGAAGTGGTGCAAGCTTGTAAACAAAGAAAAATTCCTATTAGAATAGGGGTAAATCATGGCTCTATAGAAAAGCAATTTAGCGATAAATATGGTTATAATATAGAGGCTATGCTTGAGAGCGCTTTATATAATATAAAATTACTAGAAGATTTAGACTTTTTTGACATTAAAATTTCTATGAAAACTTCAGATGTGCAAAATACCATAAAAGCTTATGAAGCTCTAAGACCACTTTGTGATTATCCGTTTCATTTAGGGGTTACTGAAGCAGGAACTAAATTTCATAGTACTGTTAAAAGTTCGATTGCCTTAGGAAATTTGCTTTTAAAAGGTATAGGCGATACAATGAGAGTTTCTATGACAGGGGAACTTGAAGAAGAGATTAAAGTAGCAAGAGCGATTTTGCAAGATAGTGGAGTGCAAAAGAGTGGAGTAAATATCATCTCATGCCCAACTTGTGGAAGAATTCAAAGCGATTTGATTAAAGCGATTAAGATAGTAGAAGAAAAAACTAAACATATAAAAGAACCATTAAATATAAGTGTTATGGGTTGTGTTGTAAATGCCTTGGGTGAGGCTAAGGGCGCTGATGTGGCTATTGCTTTTGGAAAAAATCAAGGTTTAGTTATAAGACATGGTGAAGTGGTAGCAAAATTAAAAGAAGATGAGCTTGTTGATAGATTTTTACTTGAAGTAGAAGATGAAGTAAAACTTAGAGAAAAAGATTAATTTTTTTCTAAGTAAGTTTTTTGCATATTTTGTAATTTTTTAGAAATTTTTACTTTATAAATACTTGGATTTTGAAGTTTTTTTAGTTTAAAATCCAAACTATCAACACTTTTTTTATGATACTCTTGAATATTTTTCAAGTTAGGAAGCCCATAGATTAATTTTCCATCTTTAAAAATAAGCTTATGTAAATTTTTATATGTATGACCTTGATAATTTTTGATACTCTCATCATGTGTATATAAAATATCAAAACTTGCTTTATTGTTTTTATAATACCTTATGAGTTTTTTAAAATGTGGCAAGGTTGTTTTGCTTGAGCTTGCGCTGATTTTTATTTTAGGGATGATTTGATTGTTTTTTTCTAATGCAACAAGCTTATAAACAGCTCCAAAAATAGGCGAGCTTGCTGAAGTAATAAGCTTTTCTCCAATACCAAAAGCATCGATCGGAGCTTTGTTTTTTAGTAATTTTTCTATGATGAACTCATCTAAGGCATTACTAGCTATGATTTTGCATTTTGTTAAGTTAGCAAGATCTAGTTTTTTTCTAATATATTTAGAGATTTTCAGCAAATCTCCTGAGTCAATACGGATGGAATAATTTTGCATAGAATCTTGCGCATTTAACTCATTAAAAACTAAAATAGCATTTTCAATACCTTTTTTATAATCATATGTATCAATCAAAAGACTTATATTATCTTTATAAATTTGACAATATGCTCTAAAAGCACTTAGCTCATCATCAAACATTTGTACCCAAGCATGAGACATAGTTCCGCTAATAGGAATATTAAATTTTTTCCCAGCTAAAGTACAAGCACTTGCATGAAAACCACCTATAAAAGCAGCTCTAGCACCATTTAAAGCTGCGCTTTCTCCATGGGCTCTGCGAGAGCCAAATTCTAAGAGTAATTTTTCTTTTGTAATTTGAGTAATTCTGTTAGCTTTAGTGGCAATTAGACATTGATGATTTAGAGTTAAAAGTATGAAAGTTTCTAATAATAAAGCTTCTATTATAGGTGCTTTGATGATCATTAAAGGTGTATTAGCAAAAATACATTCACCTTCTTTAACACTTAGTATATCTCCACTAAATTTTAAGGTTAAAAGGTAGTTTAAAAAATCATCATCAAATTTTTTAGTATTTTTTAAAAAATCTATGTCATCTTTAGAGAAAGAAAAATGATTAATATGATTTATGATTTGCTCTAATCCACAAAAAATAGCATAAGAAGCACTATCAGGAACTTTTCTAAAAAAAACTTCAAAATAAACAATCTGCTTATGCATATTTTGTTTAAAATAAGCATAAGCCATATTTAGTTCGTAAAAATCACATAATAATGAAGAATTCATATAAGGATTTTTACTTACAAATTAATCCATTTGACGACGCAAGAAAGCAGGAACATCAAGTTGAGAAATCACTTCCTCATCAAACCCACCGCTAGCTTTACGCAAATTCATATAGCTATTTTTTTTACTTTCTTCTTGTTCTTTAGCACTTTCTATTTCAGCTTTATCTTCAAAACCTGTAGCAATAATAGTTACTTCAACACGATCGCCCATGCTTTCATCAGTAGTTGCACCAAAGATTACTTTTGCATTTTCATCTGCTATATCACTAATGCTTTGAGTAGCTTGTGAAATTTCTATCAATGAGCATTCAGGTCCAATTTTATAATGGATAATCACGCCCTTAACGCCTTTCATAGTCATACCATCTAATAATGGAGATTCTATAGCGCTTGATAATGCGTCCATGATAGCATTTTCACCTTCTCCATGACCCACACCCATTAAAGCTAAACCTCTATGGCTCATAACAGTTCTAACATCTGCAAAGTCAACATTGATATCGCCATCTTCTAAAAGAATAGACACCATACCTCTAACAGCTCTAGCTAAGATATCATCAACTAGTTTGAATGCTTCTTTTATACCTGCTTTTTTTGGAAGTATACTAAGAAGTTTTTCATTTTGGATTACAATGATAGAATCACTTTCTTTTTTTAATTCAGCCAAGCCAGCTTCAGCTAATTTTTTTCTTTGTTTTCCTTCAAAAGCAAAAGGCATAGTTACAACCGAAACAGTTAATGCGCCTACTTCTTTAGCAGCTTGTGCTACAACAGGAGCTGCACCTGTACCAGTTCCACCACCAAGTCCTGCTGAAATGAATACTATATCACTTTGACTTAAAGCTGCTTTTACTTCTTCAAAGCTTTCTCTTGCACTTTCTGCTCCAATTTCTGGTTGCATACCAGCACCTAAACCTTTAGTTTTTTTCTCACCTAGTTGAATTCTAGTTTTTGCTAAAGATTTTGCTATAGCTTGTGCATCAGTATTTGCTGAGATAAGATCAAGATCATGTAAGCCCATATTTACCATATGATCTATCATATTACCGCCACCGCCACCGCAGCCTATGACTTTTATTTTTGCACCTTTTGCGTGTTGCATTTCTTCTACTAGATATTCGCTCATTGTATCTCCTATTAGAACTGGTTTATTAATTTATTCCAAAAATTATGCATAAAACTTGATTTTTTATCTTTTTTGGTTTCAACTTTTGTTAATTCTGTTTTTTCATCTTCAAAATCTCTCTGTTCTTGAAAAATTTCTTCAAAATTTTTATTTTCTTCTTCATGTTCTTCTATGGTGAGATTTTGTTTTATCTGTTTGTTGATAAATTCAGGCTCTCCTTTGTATCTTAGTTTTTCATTAGAATCTAATTCATAAGGAGTAAAATGTCCACCACCATATAAACAAAGACCTATAGCGCAGCTATTTTCTGCATCTTCAAAAATTTCTTTAAAGCCATCCATAGTATCTTTTTTTGCGGTCGCTATTCTAACAGCTTTATTATCAAAATAAGCTGAAGCAAGTTTGTCAAGTCCTGCAAATTTTGTCATTCCACCTGTTAATACTATACCTGCTCCTGCTTGATTTGCACAAGCATTATCACTTAGCATTTTAGCTAAAATAATAATAGTTTCTTCAATTCTTGCATAAATAACATTAGATATAACTTCTACTGAAACTTCATTTTTTCTTTTTTCATCACCCATATATGGAATTTGTATAATTGAGTTTTCATTTTGTGCTAAAGATGCATAATTTAATTTTAGTTTTTCTGCTTCTTTTGGTGGGGTATGCAAAGCTATGGATAAATCATTAGTGATATTTACTGAACCAATTTGTAAGCATTCATTATATCGTATAGAATTACCCGCATGAATGACCATATCGCAAACCGCTCCACCCATATCGATTAAAATAGCACCTAATTCTTTTTCACTATCATCAAAGCATGCGATAGAAGAAGCATATCCTGAAAGAACGATATTATCTACTCTAAGATCAGCAAGCTCAACTGCTTTTTTTAGATTTTTAATATGCACTTCTTGCGAGATTACAATATGCGTAGAAACTTCAAGGCGATTTCCGCTCATTCCCAAAGGATCTTCTACATGCTCAAGATCATTTACTTTAAAATTATAAGGCAATACATGAATGATTTCATATCCACTAGGTATATTTGCGGTATGTTTTGCTGTGCTTACTGCTCTGTGAATTTCTTTAATACCTATTTCATGATTTGGTATATTGACTACACCTATGCTATCTACGCTTTTTGCATAAGCACCTGAAATAGATACAATTACCTTATCATAATGCACGCCTGACATCATTTGTGCATCAGCTACTGCCTCTTCTATAGATTTTGAAGCAAGTTCTATATTGGTAATTGCTCCTTTTTTTATACCATTTGATTTTGATTTTCCAAAACCAATGATTTTAAGTCCTTCTTCACTTTTTTGTGCCAAAATAGCACAAGTTTGTATTGAGCCTAAATCAATTCCTAAAATATTCAATTTGTATTTCCTTTATAATAGCGTTGGATTGGATATAATTCTATAAGTTTTTTTAATAATTCTTCCTTAAGTAAAGCTTGTTTAGTTTGTTTGGCACTTTGTTCTATGATAAATTTATAAATTTCTTCTTTATCTTTGTTTTCTAGAGTTTGCTTTGTAATTTCATAAACTATTGCTTTATCATCAAATAAAACATAAGATTTAGCTTTATTTGAGTCAAATACATGCATTAAAAACTCACTAAATTCAGCATCATTTATCATTTCACCTACTTTTGCTCCTTTACTTGAGTCGCGACTATAAGTTCCTATATCTATACCTTGGAAATTATCTAGGGCAAGCTTTGCTTTTTCTTCTAATAAAGTTTTAGTTTTTTCTCTGATGTAAAGTTTGCTCACTTCATTTTTGGCTTGCTCAAAAGTCATAGTCTGTATAGGATTTATTTTTATAAGTTTTGCAACCATATAGCCGTTTTCAAATTTAAAAGGTTTGATAAAATCATTTTCTTTAGCTTTTTGTATGTTTTCTAAAGGGTAATAAATATCAGCATCGCTTATTGTGATGTTTTTGTCAAAACTAAGCTCGTTTTTTCTCAAAGCAACATAGCTTTCATTAGCTTTAAGTTTAAGCTTGGAAAGTTTTAAATCTTTTATAACTTTATCTTTGCTTTGTTCTAAGCTTAGAATTTTTCCTGCAAAATCTTTATAGTCATTTTTATTTTCTTCATAGTAAGCTTGAATTTCTTTATCAACAACTGTGATTGTATTAGGATCTAAAAAATAAGTTGCAAGCTCATAGCTTTTTTGTGTTTTATATAGGTTTTTGTTTTTTTCCCAAGTTTGTTTTAGTTCTTTTTCATCAATAGGAATATTTTTATTATCAAGTTTTATTATTTGAATTTTTAAATTATCTTGCATTAAAAAACTTGCACCAAACATATCAAGCTCATTTTGTTTGATTTGTAAATTTAAAATAGCATTGATTTTTTTAAGTAATAATTCATCATGGATAATTTTTTCATAAGCTTTTGGCGTATAGTTGTTTCTTGCAAGTAAATTATAATATAAATCTTTATCAAAAACACCTGAAGCATTATGAAAGATTTTTTGATGCGCTAAATCATAAGCAATTTCTTCTTCGCTTACATTTAAACCTAAAGTTTTAGCATAAGAAAGCAGAAGTTTTTCTTGTATAAGTTCATTGATAGCTTGAGTATCTAAGCCATCTTTTTGTGCTTGTTCTTGTGTATAATTGCCATTGTTTAATTGTGAGTAGTAGTTAAATAATTGAGAATATTTTAGATTAAATTCATCATAGCTTATTTTTTCATCGCCTACTTTTGCAACAGAATTTGATCTATCGGTGTTAAAATCATAACTTCCCCAGCCAACAAAACCTGCTCCAACAAAAGCAATAACACTAATCCAAATAGTAATAACTAAATATTTTTTATGATGCTGCATCCAAGTGAGCATTTTTACCCCAATCCATAATTAATTAAATTAAACCATAAATTATAGGTAATTTGTGATTAATAAAAAATTAATTTTATGATTTTATGATAAATTTGTCTCTGCTAAATGGATAATTTTACAAGAATTCTCGATTAAATCTATTATTTTTCCAAGTTCATAGCTTGTTCTTCCATAAGCAAATATTCCATACCCTTTCACAACGACAAAATTTTGTTTTTGTTCTAACATATAACGATAAATTTCAGTTTGTGATCTATCATCCCAATCCTCATAACTTTTAGGATTGTAAACTCGAATTTCTTCTAAAAAAATTTCTCCAAAATAATCTTGAGGTGTTATGAAATCATGATTTAAACTCATGGATAAGGTATAAGCTGGATAAGCAAAACATACGAATTTAGCTTCAGGTATATTTTCATATATGCTTTTATGTATTTCACTATCGCTGCTTGCTTCATCCCAGCTATAATCTTTTGCAAATTTTAAGATACTTAAATTTTTTTCATCTAATTGATTCAAAAAAGCATTGCTTTTGTTGATAATAAATGAGCCTTGTGAAAGTTTTGCTGAAACAGAACCATGGCAAATTCCAAAAAAATTTTTTTTAAACATTGATGAGGATAGAATTTGAATTTGGGAAATAATATTTTCTTTATTCATTAAAAACCTTGTTTTAAACTTAGCTAAGGTATTATACTAAAAAATATTAAAAGGTATATTTTGCAAAGTCCACATATTCCTGTTTTATTACAAGAAGTTTTAAATACTTTTGATGATTTTGATAGCGGAGATTTTTTAGATTGTACTTTGGGTTATGGAGGGCATTCTAAAGCATTATTGCAAGCTCATGAAAAATTAAGATTAATTGCTTGCGATAAAGATTTAGAGGCTTTAAGTTTTTCCAAAGAGTTTTTAAAAAATTTTCAAGATAGAATAAGTTTTAATCATATAGGTTTTAAAGATATTTTAACTCAAATTTCAACGCAAAACATAAGAGGAATTTTAGCCGATATTGGTGTATCTTCTTTGCAGCTTGATAAAAATGATAGGGGTTTTTCACTAAATTCTGATTTTTTAGATATGAGAATGGATCAAAATAATCCTTTAAGTGCTAAAGAAGTAGTAAATTCTTACAACAAGGAAGCTTTAGAACGAATTTTTAAAGACTATGGAGATCTAGCGCCGGTTGCTTCAATACTTGCTCAAAAAATTATCAATGCAAGAAGTCAAAAAGAGATTACAAGTGCAAAAGAATTAAGTCAAATTATAGGAAATGCTAAGTTAAAAGGACGCAATGTATCTTTAGCTTTGCTCGTATTTCAAGCTTTGCGTATAGAAGTAAATAATGAACTTGGTGAGTTAAAATCCTTACTTGAAAATATAGAAAAAGCAAAATTAAAAGATTGTAAATTAGCTATTATTAGCTTTCATTCTTTAGAGGATAGAATAGTAAAAAATACTTTTAAAAGATGGGAAAAAGACTGCATTTGTGATGAAAGAGCTATAAAATGCGAATGCGGTAAAGGACATAGTCTTGGTAAAATTTTAAGTAAAAAAGCTATAAGTGCCTCCAAAGAAGAAATAAGCTATAATAGTAGATCAAGTTGTGCAAAAATGAGAATTTTTTATTTTAGGTAAATAATGATTGAAGATGATTTTTTAAAAGAAAAACAAAATATACGCGAAAAAATGTTGAAGTATTCTAGGGCTATTAAAGAAGGTAGGCCTTATGAAGAGTATGAGCACAATTTCAATGAAAGCGATCGCATATTAAAAAATAGAATACAGCGTAAAAAAAGACCTAAATTTACAGACTTTGATGAAGAATATAAAGAAAAACCTAAAAAGCAATCCGCTATTTATTTAAAAGAAGATTTGATAAATGTCAAATTAGAAGAAAAAAAGCCTTTTAAATTACAACTCAATTTTTTCAAAAAGCAAAAAGAAAAATTTGATAAAAAAAATGATAAAAATCTTAAGCCATCTAAAAATGTTAAAACTTTGCAGGAAGTAAAAAAAGTAGAAAAAATACAACAAGAAAAAAAAGATTCTATTCAAATATCTAAAATTCTTACTCAAAGTAATGTCTTTGTTACTTCAAAATTTCAAGATTTAAAAGAAAAAAGAAAAGAAAAAGTCAAACTCAAACAAGAATTAAAAGAGCAAAAAAAAATCGAACAAGAAAAAATAAAAAAAGCTCAAGAAGAATTAAAAGAAAAAGAAAAATTAGCTAAGCAAGAGCAAAAAATTTTAGAAGAAAAAGTAAGGCTTGAAGAAAACCAAGAATATAATCAAGAAGATAAATACGAACTTTTAGATAGCATAGTAAGTGAGGAAAATAAAAATTTAACCCCTAAAAATTTATTATACGCAGGTTTGATGATAGCATTTGCTTTATTGATATTTTTCCCACAAATTTATATTAGAAATCAAATTTATTATGTAAGTAGAGAAATAGCAGATTTAAGATCGCAAGAATTAGTTTTAGATGAAGAAAACAAAGAACTTCAAAGACAGCTTGAAGCATTGTATTTTCAAAATCAAGTTTTAGACTTTTTAGATTAATCTTGTGTTTGAATGATTTTCTCCAAAACATATTGTTCAAGTTGATTTTTTGGAATTTCTTCTTTAATAGCTTGATTATAAATATTTTCTGCTATTTTTGAATATTTTTCATAAGCAAAATATGGAAAATGTAAAGTCCAAGCTTTTTTCAATAATCTTTTGCTTATTACTTTTCTAGTATAAATTTTAAAAATATCATAGCCAACAAAAACACAAGCGGTAACAAAAATAGCACTTAAGATACTAATATGAAAATCAATAATTGTTAAAAAATAATGGCTGATGATAAGCATAGGAACTAAAATGGCTATACAAAAAAGGGTATATATAAGATAAGAATTAAATACCTTAAATTTAAAATTTAATTTCGCAGGATCTATCATCATACCTTCATTTAACAAGGCATTTGCTTCTAATAAATCTTTTAAATTAACAGGTTGATTTGAAACTTTAAAAATAAAGTTTAAAATAAATTCTTGTATTTTCATTGTTTTACCTAGTAAGTATGTGATTTTTGTGATTTTAGCATTTTTGTTTTTAAATAAGATAAATTTTAAGTCTTGTAAATGAAATCTTGTGTTAAAATTTACATTATTTTTGCATATTAAAGAAAGAAAAAGATGGCAGATTCTAGATTTATGATGAATGTAAAAGGCATAGCTAAAAGTTTTATACCTAGAAAAATTTATCAAAATCAATTACAAAATATTTTCAAAGAGCTTTTAAAATCAAAAAATATAGATAATATTATTACTCGCTTAAATTATTACAATTTGCAAAATGATTTTTTTGATATAAAAAATTTTCAAAATTATGAAAAAATAGGAAAATTTCCCTTTAAAAAAACTTCCTATGCTTATGATGCTTATGCGATTAGTAAGTATTTTAATGATGATTTTTTATGGATTAAAGGTTTTGGAGATATTAGTTATAATCTTAAATATCCAAGCATAGCTAAATCAAGACCAGTTGAAAATGGCTTTAATAATATCATTTTAAAATTAGACAAAAATAGACATTTTGATTTTATACAAGATAAAAACCAATTTGAAGATAAAAAAGACTTACTCTTTTTTAGAGGTGCAATTTATCAACCTCATCGTATTAAATTTTTTGAAAGATATTTTGATAATCCTTGTTGTGATATTGCTCATGTTGGCGGTAGAAAAATTCAAGCCGAAAAATGGATTAAAAATTTAAATTTTAAAATTAGCAGAGCCTATCAAACCCAGTTTAAATTTTTACTTTCATTGGAAGGTAATGATGTAGCAAGCAACTTAAAGTGGGCGATGAAAACAAATTCTTTAGTTTTAGCCCCAAAAATGCGTTATGAAACTTGGTTTATGGAAGGAAAGTTAGTTCCAAATGAGCATTTTGCTTTGATTGATGATGATTATGAAAATGTAGAAGTTTTGCTTGATTATTATTTAGCTAATCCACATAGAGCAAAAGAAATCATACAAAATGCTCATGCTTATATAGAGCAATTTTTAGATGAAAAGATAGAATTTTATATAGGAATTTTAGTTTTAGCTAAGTATTTTTATTATTCTAATCAGCTTGATTTACCAAAAGATATTATTGATTTATTTGATTAAAAGGAGAGTTTATGCAAGAGATGGAAATAGTATTTTTAAATGATGAATTTATAAAAGCTAGCGAAGCTAAAGTGAGTATTTTTGATAGAGGTTTTATCTTTGGAGATGGAATTTATGAAGTAGTTCCTGTGGTAAATGCAAAAATAGCTGATAAGGAAGAATTTTGGGAGCGTTTTGAGCGTAGTTTAGCCCAAATTGATCTACAAATTCCTTATACAAAAGAAGAATTTGAAAATATTTTAAAGCAATTAATCATTAAAAATTCTCTCAAAGAAGGCGGGCTTTATATGCAAATTACTAGAGGGGTTGCTAGTAGAAATTTTGCTCTTTTAAAGGGGTTAAAACCTACTATTATGGCCTTTGCTTTTGAATGCAAGGTGATTGGGCATGAGTTTGCTAAAAATGGGGTGAGTGTTATTTCAACAGCTGATTTAAGGTGGAAAAGAAGGGATATAAAATCAATTTCTTTATTAGCTCAATGTCTTGCAAAAGAAGAAGCTGTTAAAGCTAAGGTTTTTGAAGCTTTTATGGTAGAAAATGCTTTAGTAACGGAAGCTTCTAGTAGTTCAGCTTTTATTATAAAAGATAAAACTTTAATCACTAAGCCATTTTCTAATGAAATTTTGCCAGGAATTCGCCGTAAAAATATCTTGAAATTTGCCAAAGAACTTGATCTTAAAGTAGATCAAAGAGCTTTTAGTATGAAAGAAGTGTATGAAGCTGATGAGGTATTTATTTCCGCAGCTACTTTTTTGATTTTAGGTGTTATAAAAGCAGATAGTAAGGTAATTAATGATGGTAAGGTGGGCTTTTATACCCAAAAACTAAGAGAAAAATATGTAGAAAAAATTCAAAAAGAGGTTTTTTAATCAAAACCCGCATTAGTAAATTCTTTAGGATTATCTAGAGCGTAGCGAAACTTTTCCCAGTCTATTTGTTTATCCCAAATAGCTACGATTAAAGCTGCTACGCTATTACCACATAAATTTCCCACAGCACGAATTTCAGACATAAATTTATCCACGCCCAAAAGTATAGAAATGGCAGCCACAGGTAAAACCTCGCCCAAACTTGCTCCTAAGCCATTGTTAGCTTCTGCAATGTGCATATTAGATAAAGCCGCAAGTGTACTTCCTAGTATAATAAAACCCGATCCAGTCACACCAACAGCACCTTTTGAGGCTATCATAAGCACTATTAAAATGCTAATTTCATGAGTTAAAGAAAGTTCTACATTAAAAGCTTGAGCAAGGAAAATTAAACTCATAGCCAAATAAATATTAGTACAATCAAGATTAAAACTATATCCAGTTGGTAATACCAAGCCCACAGTGGCTTTTGAAATTCCTGCTTTTTCAAGTTTTCTCATAAGCGGAGCTAATGCTGATTCGCTAGAACTCGTGGCAAAAACTATTAAAACTTCTCTTGAGATAAAACGCATAAATTTAAAAATATTGACTTTAGCAATAAAACAAATAAGCCCTAAAACTCCAAAGATAAAAAGCAAAGAAGCAAGCAACATAACAATAAGCAAATAACCCAAATTTAATAAAGAATCAAGTCCATATTTTGCCACTAAAAAAGCCATCGCAGAAAAAGCGGCGATGGGAGAAAAATACATAATGATTTCTAAGATTTTAAAAACAAAACTTTGCATTATTTCTAAGGTTTTTTGTATAGCTTTTCTCTCATCAATTCTCATAAGCGAAATAATAAAAGCACAAGCTAGAGCTATAACTAAGATTTGCAAAGTTTTTCCTTCGCTAAAAGCAGCTATGATATCAGTAGGTATAGCATCTTTTAAAATATGCAAAATTTCATTTTGCGCACTTATTTCTATATTTTTATTAACAAATTGAGCTACACTTTCTTGATCTAGAGTGCTTGGATCAAGGTTCATTCCTTTACCAGGTCCCATAATGTTTGCCATAAAAATGCCAATAGCTAAAGCAAAAGTGCTTACTATTTCAAAATAAAGCAAAGCTTTAGCTCCTATGCTTCCAACTTGTTTTAAGCTTTCAAGACTAATAACACCTAAAACAATAGTTAAAAATATAATAGGACCTATGAGAATTTTTAAAGCTTGTATAAAATAATCTACACCGATTTTACTAGCTAATGCAAATTCCTTATCTAATAAGCCAAGGCAAATGCCAGCTATAATTCCTATAATCACCCAAAAACCTAAATTTTTTAACATTTTTTTGAGCTTGCTTGGTTTTTCATGAGTAATAACTAGCATAAAAAACTCCTTGTAATTTTAAAAAACGATACATATTAGCAAAGAAAAACTTATTTTTATGGTTAAAATAAATAAAAAATAAATATAAAAGCTAAAAATAATAATTTTTTATCTTATTTTGTAGATAAAAGTAGCATTTTGTAGTATTTTTGTATGATTTATTATGAAATAAATAATGATAATGTTTATCTAAATTTAAGAAAGCTAGTACTATACTTGTGACTATGATTTTAAAAATGAATATCATTTCGGAGTAAAATAGTGTTTAAAAAAATAAGTTTATTAATGATTTTTTTATTTTGTTCTTTAACACTTGCTAGGGATATTGATTATCAAAAAGAAAGTCAAAATATTAAGCAAATTTTGAATGAAAGCATGGTGTTATATAAAGATAATAAAAATTTAGAAGCTAAGAAAAAAGCTGAAGATGCATATTTTCAGCATTTTGAAACCATGGAAGGCTCTATTGGTCGCAATGTCGGTAGAAAAGTCATTGTGATGGAGCGTAAATTTATTAATTTAAGAAAAATGTATAAAGATAAAGAAGATATTTCTAAGATAGAAGCTTTAATTAGTAGCTTGTATTTTGATTTAGATGAAGTCGTTCCTATATTAGAAAAAGGATTTCAATTAAAAGCTGAAGCTAGTGATATAAATTATGATAAAAAAGCAGCTGAAAGCTCATCTTTAAAAGCAGAAAAAGAGCGTCAAGCGCAAGCTGAAGCTATGTTTGCATCTTTACTTGGAGAGGATGTTAAAGGACAAACATCATCAAATTTGACTCAAAATTCAACTACTCAAGAGCAAAATATCCAAAAAGACGAAACATTATTAGCCTTACAAGAAGCTTCAGCTATGGATGCAAGATTGCAATTTTTAATGGATTCAATGATTTCAAAACTTGATCAAGCAGCATTGGCTTTTGTAAATAAAGATTACCAAAAAGCTAAAGATTTAATCCAATCAGCATTATTCGAAGATTATAGAAATTCAAAGGTAGAAGTTTTAGTAGCAAGATACACAAAAGCGGGTATGGATAAAAAAATTCAAACAAAACTTAGAACTATAATAAGAAAAATCAACAATAACACTTTGGATGAAAAAGCTATAAGAGATGAAATTTCAGACATATCAGATTTATTATATGAAGCATTCCTAGCTTTACCCAAAGAAGAATTAGCTTTACTTCAGGTTAAAGGCTTTGATGAAAGTGTTATGAGTACTAAAAACTATACTAAAGTATATGATGATATAAAAATTGCACTTAATAATATTTTACAAAATTATGATGGTTTTAATTTAAATAGCATAGATGCTTTACAAAATGTTTATTTGGATATTTTTGAAGCAAGTGGTATGGAAAGTAAAATTGGTGCTATTGATAGTGCTTTAAAATTAAAAATAGAAAGTTATTTTTCAAAAGGTGTTGCACTTATTAAAGCAAGTGCTTCTAAAGAAGAATTAAAACAGAATTTTGATGAGCTTGGTGCATTAATTGAAAATTCTTTGGGTAAAATTCAAGAATCTTCACCTATGTCTTTATTTATATGGGCTTTGGGTATTATCTTAAGAGAAGGTTTAGAGGCTTTAATCATTGTTGTAGCCATAGTTTTATATTTAGTTCAAAGTGGCAATAAAAAGCGTTTAAGTATAGTATATTCAGCACTTTGGAGTGGAGTATTTTTAAGTTTTGTAACTGCATTTTTTATTTCATGGATTTTTAAAGAACAAGCAGGGCAAAGTAGAGAATTTTTAGAGGGCATTACTATGCTTGTGGCTGTTGCATTACTATTTTATGTCGGTTTTTGGCTTTTATCAAATGCGCAAAATAAAAAATGGGCAAATTATGTAAAAACTCAAGCAGTTGAAGCTATCTCAAATAATTCAGCAAAAACTTTATGGTTTAGTGTGTTTTTAGCTGTATACAGAGAAGGTGCTGAAACTATTCTTTTTTATCAAGCTTTATTATTTGATGCAAAAACAAACACAGATTATAGTTTTATATTTATAGGATTAGCTAGTGGATTAATTATACTTATAATACTTTATTATTTATTAAAAGCTGGTGCTTTAAAAATACCAGTAAAACAATTTTTCTATATAACTTCATACATTATTTTTTATATGGTCTTTGTCTTTACAGGCAAAGGCATTGGTGAGCTCATAGAAGCCAAGGTTATTACACCAAGCTTACTTCCTTTTGATTTTGAAGGAATTTTATGGCTTGGAATTTATCCTTACTATGAGAGCATCATACCTCAGTTTATGGTTTTAATCTTACTCATTATGGGTATTTTTATAACAAAGCAAATTTCAAATAAAAGGGAAAAAATATGAAAAAAACTTTATTAAGTTTAGGTGCAGCAGCTAGTATTTTAGCTAGTTCAGTTTTTGCAGCAGAGGTGCCAATTGGCGATCCTTATGAATTAAATGGTATGGAAATAGCAGCAGTTTATTTACAGCCAATCGAAATGGAGCCAAGAGGGATTGATCTTGCAGCAAGTTTAGCAGATATTCACCTTGAAGCAGATATTCATGCATTAAAGGGCAATAAAAACGGCTTTCCAGAAGGTTTTTGGATTCCTTATTTAACTATAGCTTATAAGCTAACTAATCTTGACAATGGTAAAGTAAAAACAGGAACTCTTATGCCTATGGTAGCAGATGATGGCCCTCACTATGGTGCAAATTTAAAAATGGATACAGGTATTGGAAATTACGAGTTAGTATTTTTAATAGAAAGCCCAGAAAAACAAGGTTTTGGACGCCATGTTGATAAAGAAACGGGTGTTGGTAAATGGTTTGAGCCATTTTCAGTTAAATACAACTTTAAATACACAGGAAAACCTAAGTGATTTTTTCCCTAGCTTTTTGCTAGGGTTTATTTATAAAATTATTGATTTTATAAATAAATTCTATCAAAGAAGAGCCCATGTCGATTTATTTTGTACATTTTTTTGGAGTATTTTTTTCTTACGCACTTTTAAGTGCTTTATTTTTTTATAATCTAAAAAATTCTTTAGTGTTTAAACTTGCTTTTGTGGGTTTTGTTTTTTCTTATTTTGCTTTTTTTATTAGCGCTAAAACACTAAGTTATGATTTGTTGTATTTTTCTAATGATGTTTTATTTGTTTTGTTGTTTTTAAGTGTTATCATTTTTTCTTTTATAAAAAATAATTTTTTAAAAGAAAAAATTCAAGCAATATTGCTTTTTTTATTATCTTTTGCTTTTGGTATAAAATACTTACATATTTCTATCGACTTTCCTATATTAAGCACTAATTTTTTAGATTCTTTAGCGATTAGTTCTTTTGGGCTTATTTTGCTTGCTTTTGTGATGTGTTTTGGGGTTTATCTTTTTACAAGATGGCTAAGGGAATTTAAATTTTTAAATTTATTTTTACTCATTATCGTGATTTTTTATCTAAATGAAGCTTTAGCACAAATTTTATTGCACCTTATGAGAGAAGGTGTGATAGAAACAGAAAGTTTATATTTAAGCTATGTGGCAAAAAGTGTATATTATGCTAAATTTTATACATATATATGGTTTTTATTGCTAGGAATTTGTATAGTTTTAGCTTTAAAGCAAAGAGTGAGTGAAAACAGCAAGAAAAAAGATTTTGATATAGAATTTAGAAAAAATCAAGCAAAAAATTCAACTATAACTAATTTTAGTGCAAGTATTTTTAGTGCTATGATTTTAAGTCTTTGTATTTTTCTCTTTTATGACTTGCATGCTTCAAGACCAATCACCATAGACGAGCCAACCTATGTAGAGCCAAATGAAAATAATGAATTTGTTTTTGATGTGGCAATATTAAGAGATAATAACTTACACCGCTTTGCTTATATTAGCGATGAGGGTAAAGTGGTAAGATTTTTCTTGATTAACAAAAGAGAAGATAAAGACTCTCCAGTAGCAGTTTTTGATGCTTGTAGTATATGTGGAGATATGGGGTATGTTAAAAAAGGTGGAGAGCTAATTTGTATTTCATGTAATGTTAGAATTTTCTTACCAAGTGTGGGTAAGGCAGGTGGGTGCAATCCTATCCCTATGAAATATAAATTTGAAAATGGTAAAGTTATCATACCTTTTTCAGAAATTTTAGATGGGGTAAATTTTTTCACTCAAGTAGTAGAAAAGAAAGTTTATGATCCTATTGATCATACCGAGCTTATTAACTTAAAAGCACCAAGATCTTATGTTTATAAAGGAAGAACATATTTTTTTGCTAATGAAAAAAATTATGAAGAGTTTAAAAACGATCCTTTAAAATACATTGATATGAATAAATCTTCAAAATATAGAATTCATAATTTATTAGGAAATGACTATGCAAGTTAAGATTGTAAAAAACTCTATTTTTCAAAATAAAATCCAAAAATCTCTAGCCTTACTAACGATTTTTTTAGCTACTTTACTTATGGCTACTATGTTAAATCTTACTTTGGGTATAGGTAATGAAATTACAAAAGAATTAAGAAGTTATGGATCAAACATTTTAGTTTTACCTAAAGGTGCAAGTTTGAGTGTAGAAGTGGGTAATAAAATTTATGAGCCTTTGAAAAATCAAAATTTTTTAGAAGAAAACAAGCTCCATACTATAAAAGAAATTTTTTGGAGAAATAATATCAATGCCTTTGCGCCATTTTTAGATACTCAGGTAAAAATTCAAACTCCAAATGCAAATTATGAAAATATCTCTTTAGTGGGAACTTATTTTGATAAGGCTATAAAGATTCAAGATGATGATGATTTTTATGCAGGTATTAAAGAATTATACAAATATAGTCAAATCAAAGGAAATTACCCAAAAGATGATAGTTTAGATGAAATAATGCTAGGAATAGATTTAGCACAAAAGTACGATTTAAAAATAGATGATGAAATTACCCTTGTGCAAAATGATCAAATTTTTAAAGTAAAAATTGTTGGTATTATGGATTTAACTCAAGCTTTTTCAAATAAAATCATCACTTCTTTGCTTTTAGCACAAAAGCTTTCTAAAAAAGAAGGTTTATTCTCAAAAGCAGAAGTTTCAGCTTTGACTATACCTGAAAATGATTTAGCACAAAAAGCAAGACGCGATGTAGATAGTCTTGATCAGCTTGAGTATGATCAGTGGTATTGCACTGCTTATGTAAGTTCTATTGCCTATCAAATTGCAGAAGATTTTAAAGGTGCAAGCACAAAAGTAGTGAGTGCGATTTCAGATGCAGAAAGTTTGATAGTATCTAAAATTCAATCTTTAATGGCAGTAGTTAGCATTATATGCTTAATCGTAGCTTCCATAGCCATATCATCTTTAATGAGTGCGGATATTTTTAGAAGAAAAAGTGAAATAGGGCTTTTAAAAGCTTTAGGTGCTAGCACTTTGCAAATTTATATGATTTTTGCGTTAGAAGGGGTTGTGGTAGCTTTAGTTGGGGCTGTTTTGGGCTTTGCTTTTGGTATAGGTATGTCAGAGATTATCGCCTTGAGTATATTTGAACATATCATTGAAATTTCTTGGATTATCCTACCAATTTGTTTATTTTTTGCAGTGCTTATAGTATTTTTAGGGTGTTTGTTTTCTATCAAAGGAATTTCTAAACTTTCTACTTCAGAGGTTTTATATGGGAAATAATTTTTTTATGCAAGAGGTTTTTAAATCTCTTATTTTTTCTTATAAAAGAGTTTGTATTATTTTTATAGCTGTGTTTATGGGTGCTATGGTAAGTGCTTCGTTTTTTAATATTTATTTTGATATTGACACAAAATTGTCCAAAGAATTAAAAGCTTATGGAGCTAATTTTATCATCACACCAAAAGATGATGAGTTTTTAAGCATGGATGAATTTAATCAAGCCAAAGAAAACTTGAAAGCAAAAGCTTTAACCCCATTTTTATATGGTTTTTATAATCTTGAAAGTTCAAGTGCGGTAGTTGTTGGGGTTGATTTTGCAAATTTAAAGCTTACCAAGCCTTTTATGGAGGTTTTAAAAGGAAGCTTTTCTTTGAGTGATTTTAGTGAAGATAGTGCCTTTGTGGGGGCTGATTTAGCTAAACAATTAGAGCTTAAAATAGGACAAGAATTGCAAATTTATAACCCAAGTATATCTAAAATAGTCAAAGTAAAAATCAAAGCTATTTTAAGAAGCAATGATGAGCAAGATGGGGTTTTAATCATCTCTTTAAAAAAAGCTCAAGAATTAGCAGCTAAAGAAGTGATAAATTATGCTCAAGCTATTTTACTAGGTGATTATGAAAGCTTAGATCAAAAAGCAAAAGAACTTAGCAAGGCTAATGTAGAAGCCAAAGTCATAGCTTCAGTATCCATTAGTGAAGGTGTGATTTTAGAAAAGATCAAGGCTTTGATGGCTTTGATTAGTTTAACTATTTTGCTCATTAGTTCTTTGAGTGTAAATACCACTCTTAGTGCAGTGATTTTTTCAAGAAAAAAAGAAATAGCCTTGCACCTTGCACTAGGAGCTAAACATAAAGAAGTTATTAAACTTTTTGGAGCTGAAGTGTTTATTTTAAGCTTGAGTGCGAGTTTGTTTGGCGCTTTTTGCGGATATTTTTTAGCAAATATTTTTGGATATTTGATTTTTAATGCAAGTATAGATTTTAGATTGCTTTCAGTGTTTTTTGCGGTACTTGTTTCTTTAGTATTTGCATTTTTTGCAAGTATCTTACCGCTAAAAAAAGCTTTAAAAATCAATGTTTGTGAAAATTTAAAGGGTGAGTGATGAAAAATATTATAAAAATTTCAAATTTAAATCGTAATTTTAATGAAGTTAAAGCTTTGCAAAATATCAACCTAGAAGTAAAGCAAGGCGAATGGCTAGCCATTATGGGCCCATCAGGTTCAGGTAAATCAACACTTTTAAATATACTTTCTTTAATGGATACTCAAAGTAGTGGAGAGTATTTTTTAGATGATAAAGAAGTTGGAAATTTAAGTGAAGAAGAAAAAAGCGTAATTAGAAGAGAAAAAATAGGTTTGATTTTTCAACAATTTCATTTAATACCTTATTTAAATGCTTTAGAAAATGTTATGCTAGCTCAGTTTTATCACTCAAGTATAGAACAAAAAGACGCTATAATGGCACTAGAAAAAGTAGGGCTTTCACACAGACTTACGCATTTACCTAGCCAATTAAGTGGCGGGGAGCAACAAAGGCTATGTATAGCAAGAGCTTTAGTGAATGATCCTGAAATTTTATTAGCAGATGAGCCAACTGGAAATTTAGATGAGGCAAATGAAAAAAATATTCTAGAGCTTTTTTGTAAATTAAAACAAGATGGTAAAACCATAGTTTTAATCACTCACAATCCAGACTTAGCTACTTTTGCTGATAGAACTATCATTTTAAGCCATGGAGTGATGAAAAGTGAAAATTAAAAGTATAATTTTAGCTTGTTTATGTTTAGTTTTTTTAAGTGCATGTTTTGAAAACAACAATAAAAATGGCGGCAAAGTAGGCTTAAAAGCACCAGAAATCGCAGCTAAAAATTTAGAAGGTGAGAAAATCAAACTAGCTGATTTTGATAATCTCATTGTTTTAACCTTTGTAGAGCAAGGTTGTGCATCTTGTTTAAAAGACTTACCACTCTTGGAAAAACTAGCTAACGAATACCCTAAAAAAATCACTATTTTAGCACTTGATTCTGTGGATAAGGGGAAAGATTTTGAAGAATTTGCTACAAAATATGATTATAAAAATATTATATTTTTGCAAGATGATTTAGATATATCATGGCAAAGATTTAACATTTTTGCAGTACCAACAACTTTTGTCATTAAAGATGGAGTTGTGCAAGATAAAATCATAGGAGAAAAACCATGGTCACAACTAAAAGCTTCTATTGCTTCTTGGCTTTAATAAGTATTTTTTTCTTTAGTGCATGCTCAAATAATGAATTTCAAACCTTAAATTCAAGTCAAAACTATACTTTTAAATACGATGGTTTTGAAAAAACCTTAAAAACACAAAATGCAAATCAAGCTTATGCTTTATTTTTTTTCACGCAAGATTGTGGTGCGTGTAATGTACAAATTCCGATGCTAAATGAACTTTATAAAGAAAGAAATTTTCCTATTTTAGCGGTGTTAAATGGAGCTAAATCAAAAGAAGAAGCCCAAAAAATTCTTTTGGAAAAAAAGTTAAATTTACCACTTATGTATGAAGCTAAAGCAAGCTCATTTTTGTCTAAGGCCGTGGGTGGAATTTATGGTGTGCCTGTGATAGTTTTTTATGATGAAAAAGGCAAGATAAATGAAAAATTCATTGGACTTACTCCAAAAAGTGTTTTAGAAAATAAAATTAAATTTTTACAATAACTACTGCTAACTTTTTTAAGTTTATTTTTAATTAAAAAATAAAATTTGCAATTATTTTTTTAAGTGATTTTTTATGTACTCTAAAATGCAAATATATTGTTAATGTTATTGATAGGCTGTATGTTGATTGTTTGGTATGTTACAAAAATACCCAATTAAAATAATTAACCTAAAAGCCTATAAGCAAGCATTTTGATAATTTTTTTCAAAATGAGATATTTTATATCTTATTCTTAATTTAAGCTTAAATTTATATGCATAGCAGTAGTATAACTTTTTTATGAAAATATAAAATTTCTAGGAGGTATTTTAAATACCATGAAAAGATTATTTTTTAATTTAAACCTTAGGGGGGGGGATATTGTTCAGACATATTTTGAGAAAATATTGCATGATATTAAAATTTTTCTTACTCACTATATTTTCCT
>NZ_JAKMRM010000009.1:0-74587 GCF_025772105.1 Campylobacter sp. IFREMER_LSEM_CL1846
GTGAAAGTATAGTGAGTAGGGAAAGTTTTAATAAAGTGCTACCCCCCCCCCATAAGGCAATTTTTAGATAAATTTATATTCATTGAAAAAGTCCTTTCAAAAATAGTTAATGTATTTGATTGATTCATTATTTGTTTGTGTGTTTTACAATACCCATTGCTAATATTTTAACAATAAGTGTAGAATATTAATATTTTATTTATAAATTTTTACTTAAGTATAATTTAAGATAAGAAGTATCTTAAATTTAAAATTACTATAAAATAGACTTTATGGTTAAAAAATAATATTTTTGCTTCCATGGCTTCATAATTATTTTTCTAAAACACATTGTTATAAAAAATATTTTTATTTAAAAGCTATGAAAGTTTCAAAATTTACCCACTTAAATACGCTTTCTACTTTAGAAAATCCTGCCTTTTTAAGCATAGTTATGTTTTCATTTTGAGTATAAGGTATGAGGACATTTTCTAAGGCTTCTCGCTTGCTTGAAATTTCTAGCTTACTATAACCTTGCTCTAGTTTATATTGCTCATAAATTTGTATCATTTTTTTAGCTATTTTGACATCTTCATAAAGAATTTTTTCACTAAGCACAAATATACCATTTTCATTTAAGTTTTGATAGATTTTATCAACTAATTCTTGTCTTTTAGGTGGGCGAATAAACTGCAAAGTATAAGTAGCTATAAAAACATCATTTTTAAAAAACTCAAAATCATCTAAATTTTTTTGATGAAATTCCACCCTAGCTCCAAAGGCTTGACATTTGTTTTTGGCGATCTCTAACATAGCATTAGCCTCATCAACCCCGCTTAAAAGAAAATCTTTTCTTTTTTCATAAAGTGCAAGCAATAAACTAGCCGTAGAACAACCAAGATCACAAATTCTCGCATTTTGTGGTGTAAAATGATCAATAAGTTCGACTATGAGTTTTAAATTTTGCGTATAAAAAGGCACAGATCTTGACACCATATCATCAAAAACACTTGCTACGCTTTTATCAAATTCAAATTGTTTTTCTAAGGGTTTTTTAAAAATTTCATCTTTCATTTAATCTTCCTAAAATTTCTTTTACTTTGTCAATATCTTTACTAATTTGTGCTTTTAATAAGGCTAAGTCGTTAAATTTCTCATTAGCTCTTATATAGTCAATAAAACTTAACTCAACTAAAATTGCTTTTGTGTTTGTGAAATTTTCATCTAAAATATGCGTTTCTAAAGCAAAATTTTCATCAGTAGATCTTATGCCTATAAAACTTACACTATGATAGCTTTTATTTTCAATCTTTACTAAAGTCGCATATACGCCATCTTTGGGTAAAAAGAAGTCTTTTGTATGTAAATTTAAAGTTGCAAAAAGCTCTTTAGCGCCTATACCTTGACCTTTGATGATATTTGCTTGTATATTATAAAATCTACCTAGAAAATTTTTAGCTTCTTTGACTTTTGCTTCTTTAAGTAAGGTTTTAATCATACTTGTATGAACACTTTTATTTTGAATTTTAAACTCATCTACGATAATAGTGTTTATACCACAAAGACTTTGTATGTCTTTGGCACTGCATTTTCTTTCTTTGCCAAATTTAAAATCATAACCTACAATGATCTTTTCTAGTTTGGGAAATTTTTGCTTTAAAAGTTTTAAAAAATCCCCACCTTTATAGTCCTTGATTTTATCAAAATCACAAAAAATCAAAGGAAAATCAACCAAATTTACTCTAAAATCCTTAGGTGTTAGGGCTTCTTTTTCCTCTTTAGTGATGATAAATAAGGCGCCATTTTCATCTAAATGCTTAAAAAGTTCAAAATGCCCCAAATGCATACCATCAAAACGCCCTATGGCTAAATTTGTGATCTTAGTTTTTTCTATAGGCGTAGAAAAACTCAACATTACCTTCTTTTCCTTTTAAGTGTGACTCTTGACTTGCTTGCAAGATCCAACCAAGCTTTGCACAAGCTTTTTCAAAGCTTTCTTTAGCATTTTTGATGGCTTTGGTATCTTTTACCACTCCGTTTTTATCGCGCTTAGCATTTTTACCTACTTCAAATTGAGGTTTAAAAAGCAAGATGATAAGATCTTTAGCAAGTTTATCTATATGAAAAATCAAATGTGTTAAAGATATAAAACTCACATCACAAGTGATAACATCATATAAAATTTCACTTTTAAACTCACGCAAATCAGTGTTTTCACAAATTTGGATATTTTCTAAATTTCTTAAGCTCTCATGAAGTTGGTTAGAACCTACATCTAAAGCTGTAATGTGTTTAGCATTATTTTGGTGTAAAATTTGCACAAAACCTCCGGTCGATGAACCTATATCTAAACAAATTTTATCTTTGATAGTAAATGTATGCTCTTGTAAAAAATGCTTGAGCTTAAAAGCAGCTCTGCTTACAAAAAGCTCTTCTAAAAGCGTGAGTTTTAAACTCTCATCTTCTAAAGGATTTAAAGATGTGATTTTAAAAGAGGTTTTTTTAAACTCACTATTGAGTAAAATTTGCTTGTTTTCTATAAGCTCACAAGCTTTATTGCGAGAAATGTTTAACTTTGCACTTACAAAGACATCATACCTCATCATCATCACCTAAAAGAGCGTTAAACTCAGCTTCATTGATGCACTTAACCCCTAAGCTTTGAGCCTTTTCAAGCTTTGAGCCTGCTTCACTTCCATATAATACAAAGTCAGTTTTCTTAGACACACTTGAACTTACCTTTGCTCCAAAGTTTTCGATTAGTTCTTTAAAATGATCGCGTGATTTGCTTAAAGTGCCTGTGATAACAAAGGTTTTATTAGAAATATTATCATTTATAATAAGCTCTTTTTTCTCATCCTCTAAATGTAAAATTTCATAAAAATGCTTAATGCGATTTGCATTGACATGGGTAAATTCTTCTAAGCTTTTAGCCATTTGTTCGCCAAAGCCTTCTAAATTTGCATAAGCTTCATAGCTTTGCATAAACCATTCAAAGCCAAAAGATTGAGCTAATTTTTTAGCTGCTACTTCGCCAATATGCTCTATACCCAAAGCAGTGATAAACCTTGATAAGGGGCATTTTTTTGCATTTTCAATAGCACTTAGAAGATTGTTGATTTTTTTCTCTTTAAAACCTTCCAATCCTTCAAAATCACTATATTTTAAGAAAAATATACTTTCTATGTTAGTGATTTTTCCTTCTTTAAATAAAAGCTCGACGATATTTTCTCCAAGGCCGTCTATATTTAAACACTTTTTAGATACAAAATGTATGATAGAATTTACAAGTCTTGCTTTACAATCTAAGTTTTGACATTTTAAAAAAGCACCCTCATCTAAAAGTTCACTTAAACACTCAGGACAAAGAGTTGGTTTAGTGATCTTACTTTCTAAACCATCACGCCTTTGAGTAAAAACTTTAGTGATTTTAGGTATAACATCTCCACTTCTTATCACACTTACGCTATCGCCTATCATCACTCCAAGTCTAGCTACCTCATCAAAATTATGCAAGGTTGCAGATTTTACTACAACCCCATCTAAATTTACAGGCTCTAAAACCGCCACAGGGGTAATCACTCCGCTTCTTCCAACTTGCAAATTAACCCCAAGCAATGTTGTAGTTTTTTCCAAAGCAGGAAATTTAAACGCAGCCATAAATTTTGGAAATTTCACGGTATAACCCAAAAGCTTACAATGAGCTAAATCATCTACCCTTACAACCATACCATCCATCATCATAGGCTTTTGATCTCTTTTTTCTAAAAGCTCGTGATATTTTTCTAAAACCTCATCTAAAGTCTTAACACAAAAAACAAAATCATCTTTTAAAAAACCAAGACTTCTTACAAACTCCATTACTTCAGAGTGCTTGCTAAATTCTAAAGAATTCTCCCCCACTCCCCAAGGATAAAATTTTAAATTTCTTTCTTTTGTAATGCTTGTATCAAGCTGTCTTAGTGAACCACTTGCTGCGTTGCGTGGGTTTGCAAATAAGCTCAAGCCATCTTTAGCTCTTTTTTCATTGATTTTTTCAAAATCTTCTTTTAAAATTACCACTTCGCCACGAATTTCTATCTTGTCTTTATAAGGAATTTTTTGAGGTATGTTTGATATTTCTTTTACATTTAAAGTAATATCCTCGCCTACTTCTCCATCACCCCTTGTAGCACCGCTGATTAAAATACCATTTTCATAAGTAAGATTTAAACTCGCTCCATCAAATTTAGGTTCTATGAAAAAATCAAATTCACATTTAGCTCTTTTTGCCCAAGCTCTAAGCTCAGCTTCATCAAAAACATCTTCCATAGACCACATTTTTGCACTATGTGCAAGTTTGTAAAATTCACTTTGTATAGTTGGGGCGATATTTTGCGTAGGAGAATCTTTAGAAATCTTTTCTTGATGAAGCGTTTCAAATGCTTTTAACTCTCTTATAAGTTTATCATATTCTTCATCGCTTGCTAAAGGCTCATCATCTTCATAATAAGCCCTCATCCATTCTTTTGCCAATTTTACCTTTTCTAAATACTCTTGATAAGTCATCACTACTCCAAAGAAAGTTCATCCATAGCTTTTGCAAGTTCAAACATTTGCTTATGTTCATACACATCATGCACTCTTATAATGCTGGCACCATTTTTAAAAGCCTCTAAATGCAAATAAAGCGTACCCGCTAGTCTTTGCTCAACACTTGAGCTAAAATAAGCATTTATCATACTTTTTCTACTAGCTCCGATTAAAAGTTCTTTTTCAAAGCGTAAAAAATGCTCTAAATGTTTGATTAACATCATATTATGCCAAGGACTTTTACCAAAACCAATACCAACATCTAAAATCACATCTTCTAAACCAAGCTCACTTAGCCTTTCTAGCTTTTGCGTAAAAAAATCATCAAGCTCAGCGAGTACATCTTCATAATGCGGGTTATCTTGCATATTTTGTGGGGTATTTTGTATATGCATGAGTGTATAAGTGGCTTTGTATTTTAAAGCTAGTTTGGCTAAATTTTCATTTTTAAAACCGGTGATATCATTAATAAGCTTAAAGCCTTTATTTAAAGCATATTCTAAACAATACTCATCAAAACTATCTAAACTAAAAATACATTTTTCATAAAGTTTTTCTTTATAGATTAAATCTAGGGTATTTTTTAAGCGTTTAAACTCTTCTTCTTTCCCACAATACATACTTCCAGGCCTTGAAGAAACCCCGCCTATATCTATATAATCAGCCCCTTGAGAGATCATGAGTTCGATTTTTTCTAAAACTTCATTTTCTTTAACCCTACTTTGAGCGTTAAAACTATCTTCATTAATATTAATCACACCCATAATTTTTGCATATTTTGGTTTAGCGAAATTAGACTTTAAAAATAGTGCTAAATTTTTAAGCTTAAAATCTTGTAGTTTTTCTTTTTCTATAAGCTTTTTAGCTTGATCTTGCGTTACCATAAGTAAGGCATTAGTATGTTCTTTACCTAGTATAACTTCTTTATGTGTTACAAGTTCAGCTCCAACCCTTAGTGCGTCTTGTTTAAGTATATTTGCAGCAGGTGCTCTTAGTTCTTTGATAAGAAAAAAATGAATTTGAGTTTTTTCACTCATAATTTTCTTACCTGCTTTATGTGGCTTTATATATTTAGAAATTTGCTCAAAGTCTGTGTTAGGATTGATTTTAATGATTTTCATTTTTTCTCTCATGTAAAATTAAAGCTATGGTGCTTAGTAAAATAGTTGGCTTTGCATTTAATTTAGCAAGCTCATAAGCTTTATAAAAAAATTCAATTTCTTCATCGTTTAATTTTATATCTTGTTTAAAACACTCATAGCTTAAAGCACTAATTAAATCCAAACACTCATGCTTGTCTATATTTTCATATTGTTTTAATAATGAAGCAATTTGAGCTAGATCCATTTTTTTAAGATCTAAATTTAAAGACATTTTTTCTTTTTGAATTTTATGTTTTTCTATGACAAATCTTGAAAGTATAGTAGGTAAAAAAACATTTTTTGAAGGAGCTACGATGATAAAATACACATTTTTTGGTGGCTCTTCAAAAAGTTTTAATAAAAAATTTTGTGCTTCTTCACGAAAAGACTTAGCTAGTATAACAATAATTTTAGCTTGCGCTTCAGCTACATAGCTTTCTTTCATAATAGCTTTTGCGGTTGCTTGGGCGTTTTTGTCATAAGTTAAGTCATTTAGTCTTAATTCCAAATCAGGGTTTTTAGGTATGAAAAATCTAAGATTTTTTGTTCCATATTCTTCTGTGAGTTTTTCTTGCATTAGTTCAAAATCATTATGGATAATGATTTTATTTCTTAGATTCAAATTTCTACCTTAGAAAAAAGTACAGCCTCTAAGCTTTGCTCAAATACTTTATATAAAGAAATGAGTTTATAGTCTAATTCTTTATCACGCGAGGAAAGATAAAAGCTATTTTGCAATTGCTCATCAAAAAGCCAAAGCATACTTTCTGCTTTAGAATTAGCGATTTTAAATTTAAACCCAGTATTAGTTCCTATATAAAAAAAGGCATAACCATTGGGAAAAGAAATACTTAAAAGATCATTAAGTAAATCTATATCTTCTTGGGTATTGCAAGCTTTGTTATAAATTCCTTTTAAAGACACAAAAGGCACTAAAGGTCTTGTAGTGCTAGCATTGATTTGGCTTAAAAAATACTCTTCAAACCAAGCTCTTTGATCATCAGTAATCACAATAAAAGTATAACCTTGTAAAAGCAAAGCTAATTTAGAAGCTACCAAAGGCGACCATTCAAGACGCCTTTCTTCCAACCAACTTGTATAAGTGCCATTTTCTCGGATTTGCTCTAGGGTAAATTTTAAAAAACTATTGCTCATTTATACATCTAGTTTATAAACTTCATGCAATACTCTTACAGCTAATTCGCCATATTTTTCATGCACGATGACTGAAATTTTAATTTCGCTTGTAGAAATCATTTGTATGTTAATATTTTCATTTGCCAATGCTTTAAAAGCTGCTGAAGCTACTCCAGAATGTGATTTCATACCCACACCCACAACTGAAACTTTTACCACTGCACTATCTGTTTCTATATTAGCATTAGCACCTAAAACTTTTTTCATAGCATTAGTTGCTAAATCAAGCTCGTTTTCAGGCACAGTAAAGCCCAAATTTGTAGCTCCATCTACACCTACATTTTGGATAATCATATCTACATTGATATTTTCATTTGCTAAAGTTCCAAAAATTTCAGCAGCAATTCCTGGCTTATCATCAATATTTCTTAAAGTAACCCTTGCTTGGTTTTTATCTAGTGCTATACCACTAACCAAAGCTTGTTCCATATTTTCCTCCTTAGTAATGATCGTCCCTTCATTTTCATTAAAGCTACTTCTAGTAACTAATTTTACATTTAATTTTTTAGCAAGCTCTACAGAGCGATTTTGTAAAACTTTAGCTCCCAAACTTGCAAGCTCTAGCATTTCTTCATAAGAAATTTTATCTAGCTTTTTAGCCTTTGGCTCAATTCTAGGATCGGTAGTATATACCCCATCTACATCAGTATAAATTTCACACAAATCAGCATTTAAAGCTCCTGCTAATGCAACTGCACTTAAGTCACTTCCACCACGACCTAAAGTAGTAACATTACCCATTTTGTCGATACCTTGAAAGCCAGCAACTACTACAATATACCCCTCATCTAAGGCTTTATTGATATTTGTAGTATCAATGTGTTCAATTCTTGCTTTAGTATAAACATCATCTGTAATAATCCCTGCATTGCGTCCGGAAAATGCAGTAGCTTTTAAACCCATTTCATTTAATGCAATAGCAAGTAAAGATGAAGTTACACGCTCACCACTACTTAAAAGCATATCCATCTCACGACCTGAAGGATTTTTACTAAAATGATGTGCAAAATCAATAAGCTCATTAGTAACTCCACTCATTGCAGAAACTACTACAACTAACTTATCGCAAGTTTTTTTACTTTTTGCCACTCTTTTAGCAACTTCATCAATACGCTCAAGCGTTCCTACACTCGTTCCCCCATATTTTTGTACGACCAGCATTAAATATACCCCCTTTCTTTAAAATATTTTAAAACCCTAATATATATAGGCTTTTTAAAATGATTAATCATATCATACACATCTTCCAATGAAGCAAATTTATAAGCATCAAATTCAGGATTTTTAGTATTTAGATTAACAATAGCTTTGTTTTTTAATCTAACTAAAAAATATTTTTGATTTTGACCATCATAAGGATACATTTTTTGTGCAACCTTAGGTGGAAAATCATAACTAATCCATTCAGGATGTTCGGCTAAAATTTCAATCTCATCTGTACCTATTTCTTCTTTTAATTCTCTAAATAACGCACTTTTAGCATCCTCTCCCTCATCTATTCCACCTTGAGGAAACTGCCATATATTTTCCATATCATTGCGTTTAGCGAGTAAAATTTTACATTCAAAAGGATAAGCTGATGATAGCACTATTGCGGCTACATTTGGCCTATATTTTTTTTCTTTTTCCATGATTTTCTTATCCTTGACTTTTTAATAATATAATTCTAACAAAAAAATACGAATTTATAATCACATTTTAAAGAAGTTTTATGCATTTATATATACATATACCATTTTGCGAAAGTAAATGTTTTTATTGTTCTTTTACTTCACTTAAAAAAAAAGATTTTGAAAAAGATTATCTAAACGCATTAATGCAAGATATAAAATATCAATTAGATTTTTTTATGCTGGATAAAAATTCCATAAAAACTATTTTTATAGGTGGTGGTACTCCTAGTTTAATGAGTGTTAATTTTTATGAAAAAATTTTTATTTTTTTGCAAAGTTATTTACAAAAAAATAATGAAATAAGCATAGAAGCAAATCCTAATTCAAGCAATTTTTCTTGGCTTAAAGAGATAAAAAATTTAGGTTTTAACCGCATTTCTTTTGGGGTGCAAAGTTTTCATGAAAAAAAATTACAATTCCTTGGGCGTATTCATGATCAAAAAAGCATTTTTACAAGTATAGAAAATGCAAAAAAAGCAGGATTTAATAATATAAATTTAGACTTAATTTATGATACAAAACTCGATGATAGTAAAATGCTTGATTATGAAATTTCTAAACTCGCTTTAATTGATATTAGCCATGTGAGTGCTTATAATTTAACTATAGAAGAAAAAACAAGATTTGCCAAAAAAAATCATTATAAAAAAAACGCTCCACGCCTTGCAAAACATTTTATCAAAGCAATTGAAAATCTTGGTTATAAACAATATGAAATCAGTAATTTTGGACAAATTTGCAAACATAATCTTGCTTATTGGCAAGGAAAAGACTATATAGGATGTGGTTTAAGTGCAGTAGGATTTTCAAAAAATCAAAGATTTTATACTAAAAAAAATTTAAAAGATTATATAGCAAATCCTTGTTTTAGGGAGGTTGAAAATTTAAATTCAAAAGATTTGTGTTTAGAGCATATTTTTCTAGGACTTAGAAGCATTATAGGAGTAGATGAAACAAAGCTAGAGCCTTTAGAAAAAGAAAAGGCAATGTTTCTTAGCAAAAAAGGGAAATTAGTATATAAAAATGGAATTTTTTATAATACTAATTATCTTTTAAGCGATGAACTAGCTTTGTATATTAGCACTTAAGCTTTGCATTCACAAGAAATTCTTTTAAATTCAGGAAGCTTTATAGAAAGTTCATTGATATTTTTTAATATATCGCTGCAAAAATTATTTAAATTTTCTTTTACTCCATAATACGCCCAAACACCCTGTCTATCTACTTCTAAAAAATTAGCTTCTTTTAAAATTTTTAAATGTCTTGAAAGCCTTGATTGACTCATATTTAAAGAGCTTTGCAAATCACACACATAAAGTTTTCCATATTTTTGTAAAAAAGCTAGGATTAAAATCCTACTTTCATCGTTAATTGCACTTGTTATTTTTAAAAATTCTTGCATAAAATTCCTTATATAAAAAACATTAAAAGTCCAAAACTAATTGCAATAAAAACAATCATACCTGCAAATAAAAACAAAAAGCTTGTTTTAAAAATTCTTTTAAGCAAAATAAGCTCAGGTAAAGAACACCCTGCTCCTGCTATTAAAAAACTCATCATTATACCAAGCGGAATTCCACTGGTAGTTAAAGCTAGTGCTACAGGAATCATAGCAGTGCAATTCATATAAAGCAAAACCCCTATAAATGCTGCTATAAATACACCCAATATCCCATAATCTTTCATACAATTTTGAAAAAAATCTTGCGGAAAAAAGCCGTGTATAAAAGCCCCAATACCCATACCAATAATAATATATGGCAGAATTTTTTTGTATTCATTAAAGCTTTGCATAAATAATATTTTGATTTTATTTTCTTTTGTTTTAGTCTTAAATTTTAAAATTTTACTGCTAATTTTAGAATTTTTAACAAAAATAGAACTAGGTTTTTCACAGCATAAACTTTTAGAAGTATCATTAGAACAACACTTTGAAGTTTGCTCTAAATCATTTTTTAAAAAATCTTCATTAAAAAATCTTTGAGTGTTTATTTTTGAAACACAAAAAGCAATAAATAAAATCACGCTAAATAAAAATCCCACATAAAATAAAGAGATTTTTAAGCCAAAACTTACTACAAACATCACTACTATAATAGGATTAATTAAAGGCGAAGTTATCAAATAAGCTATACATACTCCAAGTGGTACTTTAGCTTTTAAAAATGCATTTAAAAGCGGTATGCTTGAACATGAACAAAAGGGAGTTAAACTACCCAAAAGAATAGCCTTTATATAACTTACAAAAGAATCTTTCTTTAAATGTTCATTGAAAAATTTAGCATAACGCTCATTAAGATAAGCAATGAGCATACTAACTAATATAAATAAAATAGAAATTTCAACAAATAAAATCAAAAAATCTTTAAAAATAAAAAATAACTTTTCCATAATCTTTCACTCCATTTCATTTTAAAATAAGCATAACAAAAATATATTAATATATCAATATATCTTTATATATTAATATTATAAAAGTAATAGTATTTTTAAGTATTTTTATGTAAAATGCAAACTATATATTTAAGCGAAAGAAGATAAAATAATGAGTTTTGGAGAAATTTTAGTTATTTTAGTTATAGCTATTTTAATTCTTGGGCCTGAAAAACTACCTTCAACTATAGTTGAAATTGCAAAAATTTTAAAAGCCATTAAAAGTAATATTGATGAAGCAAAAGCAAGTATCAATAAAGAATTAAAAATAGCAGAGTTAAAAGATGAAGCACAAAAATACAAAGATGAATTTTCACAAACGAACGAAAATATCAGAAAAAAACTGAGTTTTGAAGAATTTGATCAACTCAAAGAAGATATTTTAAATAATACCAAAGAGTTAAAAAGTGAAATTAATGATTTAGAAAAAGATATACAAGAACTTTCGCGTGTAGAAGAAAAAACTCAAAAAGATGAAAAAAATACTCAAAAAATGGAAAGCTAAGAATGTTTGAAGAATTAAAACCGCATTTAGTAGAACTTAGAAAAAGATTATTTATAAGCGTAGCTTGTGTTGTTGTAATGTTTTTTGTATGCTTTAGTTTTAATAGTTATATCATAGATATACTAAAAGCACCCGTTGAAGCAGCTTTACCTGAAATTTCAAAACAAATGACTTTCGTTGAATTACAAGAGCCTTTATTTACAGCAATGAAAGTTTCATTTTTTACAGCTTTTTTAATTTCTTTACCGGTTATTTTTTGGCAGTTTTGGAAATTCGTAGCACCAGGACTTTATGATAATGAAAAAAGACTAGTAGTGCCTTTTGTAAGCTTTGCTAGCATTATGTTTGCGCTTGGAGCTTTGTTTTGTTATTATATAGTCATACCTTTGGCTTTTAAATTTTTAATTGATTTTGGGGTGCAAACTCAAGATTTTAAACCTTTAATCAGCATAGGCTTGTATGTGGGATTTTTTACTAAACTTGTAGTTGCCTTTGGCTTAGCGTTTGAAATGCCTGTGATAACCTTTTTCTTTGCCAAACTTGGACTTATTGATGATGCATTTTTAAAAAAACACTTTAGAGTTTCAGTTTTAGTAATTTTTGTTTTTTCAGCTATGATGACACCACCTGATATAATCTCACAATTTTTAATGGCCGTTCCTTTGTGCGGGCTTTATGGAATTTCTATTTATATAGCCAAAAAAGTTAATCCTAGTCAAAAAGAAAATGATGAAAACGATTGATAAAGATCTTTTGCTTTCTAGTTATGATTATGATTTACCTAATGAACTTATAGCAAATTTTCCTATTTTACCCAAGGAGAATGCTAAACTTTTAGTTTATGAAAGATGTAAAGATCAAATTTTACATTTACATTTTAAGGACTTAGCTAAAATTTTACCACCTTGTGAAATCATCTTTAATGACACTAAAGTAATAAAAGCAAGAATTTATGGATTTAAAGAAAGTGGTAGCAAAATAGAACTTTTCATTAATCACCCTTTAAAAAATAATGATTTTTTGGTTCAAATTCGTGGCAAGGTTAAAGAAGGACAAATTTTATATTTTGAAAATTCTTTAAAAGCTAAAATCAAAAAATTACACGATGATGGCACAAGAGAAGTAGAATTTTTTAATGATGAAAAAAAATTCAATCATCATGAAGTTTTTGAAATTTTAGAAAAAATAGGCCATATACCTTTACCACCATATATTAAAAGAGCAGATGAAGCACAAGATAACATTAACTATCAAAGCATTTTTGCCAAAAATCAAGGTGCGGTTGCTGCACCCACTGCAAGCTTGCACTTTAACGAAGCAATGATAAAAGAACTTAAAAAAAATCATAATATCCATACTATCACACTTCATGTTGGTGCGGGAACTTTTAAAGGTGTAGAATGCGAAGATATACGCGAGCATAAAATGCATTCAGAATTTTTCTATGTTGATGATGAAACTTGTGCTTTGATTAATTCTTCTAAAAAAATACTTGGTGTAGGCACCACAGTTACTCGTTGTATAGAGTATTATCATAGAAAAAAATTAAAAGAAGGTTTTTGTGATTTGTTTTTACACCCACAAAATACCCCACAAAGACTTGATTTTTTACTCACTAATTTTCACTTACCAAAATCAACTCTTATTATGCTTGTGGCCTCTTTTATAGGTAGAGAAAAAACTTTAGAACTTTACCATGAAGCTATAAAAAACAAATATCGTTTTTATTCTTATGGCGATGGAATGCTAATCATTTAGCTTTTTTCTTAATATATTTTTTATCAATATAACCCAAATCTATAAGTTTTTGATAAATTTTAGCAAGTACAGGTCCGCCTGCGCTACTACCACTTTTTCCATGTTCGATTAAAACTACTACTACATATTGAGGTTTTTCATAAGGCGCATAAGAAGTAATCCAAGCATGAGATCTTAAAAAATACTCTAAATCCTCTTCTTTAATACGCTTTTTTTCACTTTGGGAAATTCCAACTACTTGAGCTGTTCCTGTCTTGGCTGCTATAGTAATAGGAGAATTTCTTAAAAATCTTGCCGTAGTTCCACCATCAACATTGGCCACCTCATACATCGCACGCCTTAAAAGTGGAAGTTTTGATAATTCAAAAGTCGTAAAAACACTTTCATTATTGTCAAAATTTACCTTAGTAACATTATCATCAATACTATGTAAAAAATGCGGTGTGATATTTTTAGCCGTAGCAATCATAGCTGTAAATTTAGCCACTTGCATAGGAGTAGCAAGAAAATCACCTTGACCTATGCTTGTATTTAAAGTTTCACCTTGATACCAAGGTTGATTGTATTTTTCTTTTTTCCAAATTCTATTAGGAACCGTTCCTATAAATTCATTAGGTAAATCTACTCCTGTTTTTGTACCAAAACCTATTCTTTCAAAAACAGAACTAATAATGTCAATACCAACCTCCAAAGCTCCTTTATAAAAATATACATCACAGCTTTCTCTAATAGCATCTGTCATATCTACATAACCATGACCTATAGCCTTCCAACATCTAAATTTTCTACCACCAAGTTCAAAGTTAGAATCACACAAATATTTATGATTTTCATTCACTTTTCCACTATCTAAAAATGCTAAAGCTGTTCCCATTTTTATAACTGAACCTGGAGGATAAAGACCATTAATGAGTTTATTAGTAAAAGGATGGTTTAAATCATTAGAAAGTTTATCCCATTCTTCTTGACTAATACCGGTAACAAAAGGATTGAGATTATATTCAGGAAAACTACCCGCTGCTAAAATAGCTCCACTTTTTACATCCATTACTATAGCAGCGCCTGCTAAATTTTCAAAAATACTAGCCAAGTATTCTTGCAAATCAAGATCAATGCTTAAAGTGATATTACTTGAAGTAGGTTTTTTATAAGAAAGTTCTTCTATTTCTTTATTTAACGCATTTACTTTGCTAACCTTTTCACCCTTTTGACCTTGCAAAATTTCATTATAAGAACGCTCTATACCGCTACGCCCTACATAGCTAGTTAATCTTGCAATTTCATTTTCATTCATATCGTTTAAATTTGCTTTTCCAACATAACCTATAACATGGCTAGCTAAAGCATCATAAGGATAAAATCTTTGAGTAGTAGATTTAACTTGCATATTTTCACGCAAATTAAGCTTAGTAAAATGCTTAATCATAGCATCATATTCTATAAATGGAACTACTTCTATATAATCTTGATTATAATAAGAATCTGCTTTTATATAATTTCGTTTTAATTTAGTTATGTTTAAATCAGGAAAAGCATCTACTATAACTTGCAATTCCTGCTCTAAAAGATTTCTGTTTTTCTTTTTTATATACAAATATGGCTTTATAGAGATTGAAAAACCTAATTTATTTACTGCTAAGGGCCTACCTTTAACATCTAAAATTTGCCCTCTTACAGGTGCTAAAAATTGCGTTTTAATGGCATTTTGTTTAGCTATTTCTTCATAATAAACATTAGATTTAATGCTTATATAATACACTCTAGCAAGTAAAAGTATAAAAAAACAAGCTATAAATCCCATCACCAAACGCATACGCATATTAGATTTTCCCTTTAAAAATAACAAAAGAAATCAAAGCTTCAACGACAAAAAACCACAGATATTCAATACCAAATTTTAAAATTTGACTATTATCTAAATACGCCAAAAATATATCAAAAAGATAGATAAAAATATAAGCACAAAAGGTAAATATAACGAGTAAATAATGGCCTAGTTTTAATTTGCTTTTAAACCAATCAACAAAAAGATGATAAAAAACAAAAAAAGCTATCCAAGAACTAAAAAGATAAAATCCATGGATAATATCAATTAATAAAAGATAAAACAAAGAAAAATACCATCTAAAATCAAGCTTATTAAGAGTTCTTTCTTTTTCTTTTAAAAGCACTATCATATAACAAAAAAACACGCCAAACAAAGGAGGCATCCAATAATAAACAGAGCTTAGCACTTGATAAAAAATCAAAGATAAATAAAAAAATAAATAAGAAAAATCAAATCTATTTTTTACTAAATTTCTACTCCTCATTAAAACCTAAGCTCTCTAAAATAATTTTTTGTTCTAATTTATCAATACCACTTTTTTTCAAATTTGAAACTAAAATGGCATTTTTATTTACATTTAAAATTTTTGCTTTTTGACTTTGATTGAGCTTATCTGCTTTTGTATAAACTATTATTTTTTTTTGATCAGCTCTAATAAAAGAATCTAAATACAAATCCAAATTTGCATCAATATCTAAATTTTCATGTCTTGAATCTATTAGATGAATAAAAAGCTTGATAGAACTACGCTCTTTTAAAAACTCATCTAAATTTTTATTCCAAATAGCCTTAGTTTTTTTGCTCACTTTAGCATAGCCAAAACCAGGTAAATCAATAAACATCAATTTAAATTTATCTTCATCTTTTTTACAATCAACTTCAAAAAAATTAATGAGTTGGGTTTTGCCCGGAGTTGAAGAACTTTTTGCTAAATTTTTATTCTTACAAAGAGTATTAATCAAAGAACTTTTTCCTACATTAGAGCGGCCTAAAAATGCAATTTCGGTATATATAGGCTGTGGAGCTTCATTTATTTTAGAAGCAGAAGTTAAAAATTTAGCATTTAATATCATTCTTTTACTTCAAATACAAATTTAGCAGGTTTTTTATCATTACTAACTACTCTATAAGTCATATTTTTTCTATCTACTATGATTTTATCACCTATAAGCTCTTTTTTTGACTGCACTTCTATAATTTTTGCATTACCATTAATTTCATATGTATCTTTAGCTACATTATAAACAAACTCATCACCACTTCCATGATAAATCTTATCTTTCATCATAATTTTAAATTTAGCATCTTTAGTAGCTATATACTTAATGGGTTGTTTATTTTTCATATAAATGACTAATTTTTGCGAATTTAAAATATCTTTACCTTTTTTTACTTCCACATCACCGGTTAATATGCTCGTTTCATTTTTCTCATCCAAATAAAAATCTTTAGCATAAACTTCTATTTTTTGAGCACTAAATGCAAATAAATTTAACAAACACAAAAAAATTATTGCTCTAAAAACCATGCTTTTATTCCTTGAATTTTTAATTCTTTTTGACTCACATCATATAAAAAATTATCCCCAAAAACCTCATTTAACCCTATATATGCCTTAAATTTTTCATTGGAAAATAAAATTTTATTTTTCATATCATAAATTGCTTTTTGAGTAAAAATAGAAGTTTGATTTTGATCAAAATAACTTACATTACCTTCTAAAATGGATTTTTCATCATTTCTTACTAATAAATCCGAACTTAAATTATAATCAAGTGCTTGCACTTTAAAATCATCAAAAATATCTTTATCTTGGTATTTTACCCAACGACTTGCTTGATAGCTAGCTTTTGTAACAGATGTATTAAGCTCATAATCAAGCACATCAAAAGCTTGCATATTTGCCACATCTACCTTTTGCGGTTTTATTGCAAACAAATAAGGATCTTGAGTACTTAAAATCACCATAACAAAGGCAAATAAACTCATTAATATAGCAAAAATTTTTATCGCCAAAGTTTATCCCATTGAGCTTGCATATTATTATGTTCAATTAAAATTTCTATCATCTCACTCACTGCTCCATTACCACCTTTTCTGTTTAAAACTTTATCAGTTTTTAAAGCCTTATGCGCATCTTTTGGCTTAAAACTATAAGCAACTGCTTCAAGTAAGCTCATATCATTATAATAATCCCCAATAGCAGCACATTGAGAAAAGTCTAAATTTAATTTTTCTAAAATTTCTTTAGCACAAGTTAATTTATCACTAATACCTTGATATACTAGATCAATTTTTAAATCTCTAGCTCTAAAATATACACACTCGCTAGTCCTGCCTGTAATAATAGCAACTTTTTTGCCAAGCTTTTGCCAAGCCTCAATTGCTGCACCATCTTTTACATTAAACTCTTTAATTTCACCATAATTTTGTGTGTAGATGATTTTACCATCTGTTAGACAACCATCTACATCTAAAAAAATAAGCTCTATCATAATTTTACTCTCTTACTATAAACGCACCGGGAAAAGAACCACCATCAACAAAATCCCTTGCTTCTTGCTCGCTTCTAAAGCCTTTTAAAAATACTCTATGTAAACCATCTTTAGCACTTGTTTGTATTGTTGAAGTATAAGAATTATAATTTTTATATCTACTTGCTATTAACTCTGCGCCACTTTTATTTCTAAATGCCCCAATTTGCACCATAAAAGCTCCACCTTGGAAAATATGGCCACTATCAGCAATCTCCCCGCTGCTACCTAAATTAGAATTAGTATGCACTGAACCTGAATTTGCACTTGTTCCAAAACCAATTACTTCAAGTCTTACAGGAGCCGTTCCTGCTTGAATCATATCAATATCTCTTGCGGCCATATTAGATAAATCTATAATCCTACCTGCTACAAAAGGTCCTCTATCATTTATTCTTACGGTAGTTTGACGATGATTTTTTAAATTAGTTACCTTTACCATAGTATTCATAGGTAAAGTTTTATGAGCTGCTGTATAAGCATGTTGATCATAAGTTTCACCATTGGAAGTTTTTTTACCATGAAAGCCCGGTCCATACCAACTAGCTATACCATCAGCAGTCTCACCTACTTCTACTACGGTTGGATAATATGTTTTACCATTAATAGTATAAGGTTTCATAGTGCCTTTTAAGCCTGTATTATTATGCTTTATACTTTTAAAATCTCTTTCTGGATAATACACAGTAGGTGTGCTAATAGGCACCATACTACAAGCACTAAATAAAACCCCTACACAACTAACGACTAACGACTTTTGTATGAGAGTTTTTTGGTAATTTTTGAGTAGTTTTGATTTTTGCATTGTTATTCTCCTTAATTTTTAACACAAGTTTTTGATTAATATTAATCAAGTTTCCTTTGATTTTATTATATTCTTTAATGCTTTCAACACTAATTTTATGTTTTTTTGCAATAGTATAAAGACTATCACCCTTTTTTACTATATAAATTTTTGTATGCGGAATAGTTGTATCCACTTTAGCTAGCTTTACATTCTCTAATGCATTTTCCACAGCCACACTTTTACTTAAAGGAATATACATATAATAATCTTTTTTATCAGGCGGAGTAAAGTCATAATTAAAATGTGGATTATAACGCTTAAATTCATTATAAGACATCTTAGCTACTTTAGCAAGCTCTCTTAAAGAAACACTTGGTGGAACAGGTATTTTTTTAACTTCACTCGATAGAGCATAATTAAGCAAAGCACTATCTTGTGAAATCAAAAAATCATTATTATTAGCCAAAAATGCCATAGTAAGAATTTTTCTAATAAAAATTCTAGTTTCCAATGGTAAATATTTCTTATCAGGATCAAGCAAGATTCTTAAATCATCACTTTTTGCTTTTTTTATAGCTTGGCGTAATTTACCATCACCACAATTATAAGCTAAAATTGCTAAATACCATTTTCCAAACTGCTCTTTTAATTGCTTTAAATAAGCAATGGCTGCATAAGTTGATTTGACTAAATCTCTTCTCTCATCAACATAAGGATCTATTCTTAAACCTAAAGTTTGTGCTGTTGGCTTCATAAACTGCCAAACACCTACTGCTTTAGTTCTAGAAACACTATGAATTTTTAAACCAGATTCTACAATTGCCAAATATAAAAATTCTTGAGGAATATTTTCTTTTTCTAAAATTTTACGGATAATTGGAGTGATTTTATAAAATTCTCTCATGGTATCAACTAAAGTTTTAGAATGCATATTTAAAGAAGATTCTTTAAATTCTAAAAATAACATATCACTAAGATAGCTTGCTTCTATGTCTAAATTTCTTAGAATTTGAGCTTGCTGAGTATAATATTCAGGAGTTACCTGCAAGGCTTTAGCATTTAAACATAATAATACTAATATAAAAAATATAAAGTTTTTTTTCATTATAAACCTTGAAAAAACAAACGATTAGCATTTAAATTCGTAAGTTTTACTACTTCAACTTTAGATAATTTTAAAAGATCAGATATTTTTTGTGCTACAAAATGCGTTAAAATAGGATCATTTACTTTACCACGATGTGGTTCTGGAGTTAAATAAGGCCCATCTGTTTCCAAAACAAGTTTATCTTTTGGAATTTTAGATAAAATTTCCACTAATTTTTTTGCATTTTTAAAAGTTAAAACCCCGCCTATACCAAAATAAAATCCTTCATCTGCTAGTTGAAGTAAAAGCTCGCTTGCATTAAAGCAATGCAAAACACCGCCTTGTAATTCTTTTGAGTATGTTTTTAGAATATTAAAGCTGTCTTCATTAGCTTCACGCACATGCACAATCAATGGCTTTTTATATTCAATAGCTAGTTGTATTTGAGCTATAAAAACTTCTTTTTGTCTTGTTTTGATAGTATCATCATTAGTATTTAAACGATAATAATCAAGCCCACACTCACCCACTGCGATACATTTTTTATCATCTATAAATTCTTTTAAAACTTCTAAATCAAAATCATCTATATCATAAGGATGCACCCCACAAGAAAAATACACATTATCATAAGTATGTGCTATCTCTCTTGCTCTTGGTAGATCTTTTATATCTGCACCTGGTATAATGATTTTATCTACACCATTTTCAAATGCATGCGTTAACATCTCATCTAAATATCCAAAATAAGCTTGACTATCTAGATGACAATGAGTATCTATGATTTTTTCGCTAAAATCACAATCTAAAAACATACCTCTACCCTATTTTTTCCATTAGCCTTAGCTAAATCTAATGCCTTTTGTGCTTTATTGAGCAAATCTTGCATTTGGCTTCCTTTGCTACCAAAAGCAACCCCCACAGAGATGCTATAATCAACCTCATCTAAAGCTATCAAAACACTTTCTTTGGAAATATTAACTCTTATATTTGAAAAAGCTTTTAAAGCCTCTTTATTGCTTATATTTTTTAAAGCAATGTAGAATTTACCATCTTCAATTCTAGTAGCTAAATCCATACCACGAATTTGATCTTTAATCTTTTCGGCTGTATATTTTATCACTCCATCACCGCAATCATAACTTAATTCATAATTAATTGTTGCAAGATTATCAATATCAATCAAAGCCAACGCCATTTCTTCATTTTCTTGCATATCTTCTAAATAATCTAAAAATCTTTTTTCAAAAGTAGCATAATCATCAAGTCCTGTTAATAAATCTTTACCCAAACTATACTCATCTAGCAAAACACATTTTTGCATATAATCTAAACAATTATTTACTCTACAATTAAGTGATTCTTTTTGGAAAGGTCTAATCACATAATCATTCACACCTTTTCTAAAAGCTCTTGCTTCTAATGCATCATCTTTATCCCCAACCATAATCACACCAAGTTCTATTTTAGAATATTTTGAGCGAATTTCTACAAGTAAATCTTCCCCATTAATTACCGGCATAGTAGCATCGCAAATTACTAATTTTGTATCAGGATGATCACTTAAATAACTTAGTGCCTCTTCTCCATGAGCTGCTGCTAAAACATTAAAAAGCTGATTGTTTAAGTTTTTCTTCATTTCTGCGCGTAAAGTTACATTTGCAATTGCTAAAATTATCTTAGTTTTATTATTTTTTTGAAGCATTCTAATAGAATTTAACATTTCATTAATACAATCTTCACTTTCTTTTTGAATATAATTAATAATATCTTTTTCCATAAATTTTTTACGAGTTTGTCCGTCATTACTTCCCGTAAGAACAATAGCGGGGATATTTTTTTCTAAAACTACATCAACCACTTCACCATTAGGAGCATCTGGTAAACAAAGATCTACAAAAGCCATAAAATAATCATTTTTCAATAAATCTTTTGCACTATTCATATCAAAAGCAACATCTACCTTTAATCCTAAAGTATTTTCTACTTTTTTTGCTAAAAGTTTAGTTAGCATTTTATTATCATCAATGATTAAAATTTTTTCTTCCATGGTAAAACACTCTCTTTAAATAATTTTAAAAAACTAATTATATCATATTGAAATTTACTTTTTGTTTTTAAAGCAAAGTTCTAGTAAATTCTAAAGCTTCTTGGGTAATATTTTCCCCGCTTACCATTCTAGCAAGTTCTTTTACTCTTTCTTCTTTTTCTATCTTTCTTACCTTACTTTCATTTCCTATTTTTTCTACTAGGAGGTGATTGCTTGCTTTTGATGAAAGCTGTGGTAAGTGTGAAATTGCAAAAATTTGATAAAACTTAGCAAGCTCTTTTAAAACTTCAGCTATACTCATTGCTTCTTTACCACTTAAATTTGCATCAATTTCATCTAAAAATATTATCCCGCTAGCTTTATTAGTAACATTACATTCAGTTGCGATAAAAGAAAGTCTTAAACGATTTATCTCACCTGAGCTTAAATTTTTCAAACTAGCTTCATTTATATTTAAATTCACTTCATCTTTACCTAAAATACTCAAAGCACAATCTTTAAGCTCTAATTTAATCTCTTTCATATAAAGTTTTTCAAGATAAAAATTAAGTAATTTCTCAAGCTCTTTTAATCTTTTTTTGCGCAAAGTACTTAATTTTTGGCTTTTCTCATCTAAAAGTATTTTAGCATTTTGCACTTTCTCTTCTAATTCTTTTTTTTCAAAACTTAAATTTTCATAATGAGCTAATTCTGCTTTTTTCTTCTCTAAAGCTTCTAAAGCTTCTTCTATACTTCCATATTTTGAAATCAAAGAAGAAAGTTTTTCTATCCTATCAAGCACTTCTTCTATATCAAAATCAAAATCATCAAAACTTTGATTTTCCCACACCACCCTTAGTTCATTTAAACACTCTGAAAAAAATGAACTATCAACATCACTAATTTGCAAAGCTTCAATCACTGCTGATTCTAATTCAAAAATTTTGCTTGCCCTGTTCCAAGCTGCATCAATTTTGTCTTTTTTAGAAAGCCTTTTTTTTAAACTCATCAACTCATCAAATTCGCCTATTTTTGGGTTGATACTTTGGATTTTTTGTATTTCAAAGCTTGTAAATTCTTTTAATTCTTCTACCTTTTTTTCTTCTTCTTGAATTTTTTCTAATTTAATTTTATTTTCTATATATTCTTTATAAACATTTTTATATTCATTTAAAAAATCTTTAAATTTCTCATCTTCTTTTGATTGCATAAAATCAAGTAAGTTTAAAAATCTTTCATTTGAAAACTCATTATTTTCCTTAGCTGAAAGATATTTTACAAATTTCTTAGAAAGTAAGGCTAAATTCTTTTTTGAAATAAGTTGATTATTGACAAAATAACGCGAGCTTTTATCTTTTAAAAGTTTAAATACATTTAATTCTTCATTTTCAATGCCAAACTCATCTAATTCAAGCTCATCGTTTAATAAAACTTCCACCATTTTAGCTTCACTCTCACTTAAAGCAAAAGCTGCCAAAATGGCCTTAAAAAGCACAGACTTTCCAGCACCACTTAAACCAGTAAAGACAGTAAGTCCCGCTTCTAAGTCTAATTTTGCTTGTTTAAAACCTAAATTTTCTTTGATTAAAATACTTTCTATCATCACTTACCCCAATTTAACTTTTCTTTTAAAACTTGGAAATAATCTCTATCTTTTTTATGTATAAAACTAAGTTCTTTCTTGCTAAGCCCTATAAGAATTCTATCATATTCTTTAGGATCAACCACTTCTTGCCCATCTAAATACAATAAACAATGCTCAACTTTTAATTCAAGCTCAAAACCATAAGGCAAAACTATAGGCCTTTGAGTTAGAGAATGAGAACAAACCGGAGTTAGAACAAAAATTTCACTCCAAGGATGTACTATAGGTCCACCTGCACTAATATTATAAGCAGTTGAACCACTTGAACTAGCTATGATTAAACCATCTCCATAATAAGCATTAAAAAGTTTATTTTCAAAAAAAACTTCCACATTTGCCATTAAAGCATTATCGCGAGAAAAAACCGCGTCATTAAAAGCAAATTTTTTAATGATTTTATTCTTTTTACAAAGCATTATTTGAAGCATTTTAGCTTTTTCTATTTTAAAATCATTTTTAAAAAACTCTTTAAAAAAACTTTCTACTTCATTAAAAGAAAAAGCAGTTAAAAAACCTAAATTTCCTGCATTTATCCCTAAAATAGGCTTTTTTGCTTGATAAGCTTGCCTACATAAAGACAAAAGCGTGCCGTCCCCACCTAGAGAAATTAAAAAATCTAATTTCTGTAAATCTTTAAGATTATTTTTTTTCTGATCTAATAACACAAGCTCTATATTTTTTTGCAAAAAAATTGTTTTTAAAAAAGCAATTTGCTCATTTAAATTTGTATTTAACCTGCAAAATAAGCCTACTTTTTGAATTTTTTCTATATTTATACATTTTTTCATAAAAAAATTATAACAAAACTTAGCTAAGCAAAAGAATAAAATACTATAATAACAAAATTGAACAAAATTAAGCTAAGGAAAAATTTTGAGAACTCATTATAATACAGAGCTTAACATACAAAATGTTGGCGAGGAAGTAACATTATGTGGTTGGGTAAATTCTTACCGTGATCATGGAGGTGTAATTTTTATCGATCTTAGAGATCGTAGCGGACTTATACAATTAGTATGTGATCCAGCAGATAATCAAGAAGCACATAATATAGCTTCATCAGTAAGAAATGAATATGTTTTAATAGCACAAGGAAAAATTCGCCCACGCGGTGAAGGACTTGTAAATCCAAAATTAAAAACCGGAGAAATAGAAGTTGTTATAAATAAACTTACTATTGAAAATGAAAGTGCTGTAGTACCTTTTGCTATAGGCGATGAAAGTGTAAATGAAGAATTAAGATTGAAATATAGATTTTTAGATTTAAGAAGCAAAAAACTTTATGATAATTTTGCTCTAAGATCAACTGCTTGTATAGCAACAAGAAATTCTTTAGCAAAAATGGGATTTTTAGAAGTTGAAACCCCTATTTTAACCAAAGCTACCCCAGAAGGCGCAAGGGATTATTTAGTACCATCACGCGTACATCAAGGTGAATTTTATGCCCTACCTCAAAGCCCTCAACTTTTCAAACAACTTTTAATGTGTTCAGGATTTGATAGATATTTTCAAATTGCAAAATGTTTTAGAGATGAGGATTTAAGAGCAGATCGTCAACCTGAATTTACTCAAATAGACATAGAAATGAGTTTTTGTGAGCAAAAAGATATCATAGCCATGGCAGAAAATTTACTTAAAGATATTTTCAAAGCTTGCGGAAAAGAAATTAGCATACCTTTTAGGCAAATGAGTTACAAAGAAGCTATGGAAAATTATGGCTCTGATAAGCCTGATTTAAGATTTGATATGAAATTTATTGATGTGATTGATATTTTTGCAAAATCAAATAATGAAATTTTTGCAAATATTGCAAAAGACACGAAGAAAAATCGTATTAAAGCTTTAAGAGTTCCAAAAGGCGATACGATTTTTTCTAAACGCCAAATGCAAAGATTTGAAGAATTTGTGCGTAAATTTGGAGCAGCAGGGCTTGCATTTATACAAATGAAAGAAGATGGTCCTAAAGGCCCACTTTGTAAATTCTTTAGCGAAGAGGACTTAAATGCTTTAATCCAAAGATGTGAATTAGAAGTTGGTGATGTAGTATTTTTTGGTGCAGGGATTAAAAAAACTGTGCTTGATTATATGGGCAGATTTAGATTATTCCTTGCTGATGAAATGAAAATTATCGATGAGGATAAATTAGAATTCTTGTGGGTTATTGATTTTCCTATGTTTGAGCAAAATGATGATGGAAGCTATTCTGCAATGCACCATCCATTTACTATGCCAAAAAATATTGATGAGCAAGACTTAGAAGAAATTAATTCTATTGCACATGATGTAGTGTTAAATGGTATAGAATTAGGTGGCGGTAGTATAAGAATTCACAAAAGTCCTATCCAACAAAAAGTATTTAAGCTTTTAAATATTGATGAAGAAGAACAAAGAAAGAAATTTGGCTTCTTACTTGATGCATTAAGTTTTGGAGCACCACCACATGGTGGTATAGCAATAGGCCTTGATAGACTTATCATGCTTTTAACAAAATCTTCAAGTATTAGAGAAGTTATAGCATTTCCTAAAACACAAAGAGCGCAATGTCTTATGACTCAAGCTCCAAGCGAAGTAAGCAATGAACAAATGAGAGAACTAGGTATAAGATTAAGGGAGAATACTAAATGAAACAATTATTTTTAATCATAGGTGCACCAGGTAGTGGTAAAACAACCGATGCAAGCATCATAGCTACAGATGATGCGAGCATTACTCATTATTCTACAGGTGATTTGCTAAGAGCAGAAGTGGCTAGTGGAAGCGAACTTGGAAAGACTATTGATAGTTTTATTTCTAAAGGAAATTTGGTTCCTTTGGAAGTGGTAGTTAATACTATCATCACTGCTTTAAAAAATGCACCAACTAATACTATATTAATAGATGGTTATCCAAGAAGTGTTGAACAAATGCTTGAGTTTGATAAGGTATTAAAAAATCAAAGTGAAGTAATTTTAAAAGGTGTGATAGAAGTTAAAGTTAGCGAAGAAGTTGCTAGAGAAAGAGTTTTAGGGCGTGCTAGAGGTGCTGATGATAACGAAGAAGTTTTTAATAATAGAATGAAAGTTTATTTAGAACCTTTAGAAGAAATAACAAATTTTTATACTAAAGAAAATATCCACCATGTAATCAATGGTGAAAGAAGTATTGAAGCTATCGTAGCTGATATGAAAAATTTAATCAATGATTTATTAAAATAAAGGATAAAAAATGGATATTAGCAAAATCAAAGTTGGAGAAGTACCAAATAAACTTAATGCAGTTATTGAAATTCCTTATGGATCAAACATTAAATACGAACTTGACAAAGAAAGCGGAGCCATCATGGTTGATCGCGTGATGTATTCAGCTATGTTTTATCCAGCAAACTATGGTTTTATACCAAATACTCTTGCAGATGATGGCGATCCTATTGATATTTTAGTATTAAATGAATACCCTATCCAAGCAGGAGCTGTGATTCCTTGTCGTTTAATAGGGGTATTATTAATGGAAGATGAAAGCGGTATGGATGAAAAATTACTTGCTGTTCCTGTAAGTAAAATAGATCCAAGATATGGTAATATTAAATGTTTAGATGATTTACCAAAAGCAAGCCTAGATAAAATCAAAAATTTCTTTGAAACATATAAAATGCTTGAGCCAAACAAATGGGTAAAAGTAAAAGAATTTGCAGGTATTGAAAAAGCAAGTGAAATTTTAGAAAATTCTATTAAAAATTATAAATAATCAAAGTCCTTTTGAGGACTTCACAAAGGATAAAAAATGAAAAGTATTATTGCTTTTAGCATAGCTTTTGTGGTGCTAATAGGCGCTAGTATTGGTTTTTATATGTGGTATTTTGAAGATGATTCAAATACTTATGTATATGATTATAAAAAAAGTAGTTCTTATCAAAGCTACACTCCGCCAAGTACTCAATACAATCAAGAAAGAAATAATATAAGTGATAATACTTATTATCCATCACAACAAATAAATCCGGAGTCTTTAAAAGAAGAGACTCCGGTACAAAATAATCCTACCATAGATGAAAATACAAGCACTCAAGAAGTCGCGCCAACAACCCAAACAAATATAGCTGAAGTTTCTAAAAATGAAACTATTACTCCTAAAGTAGCCCAAGAAGAACAAAAAGTTCTCGTTGAAAACAACAAACAAACAAGTGTAAAAAAAGAAAAAACAACAAAATATAAAAATACTATGCAAGAATACATTGCAAAAGGTAAAACTAGCAGATATGAACCAAGATTAAGTAATGATTTTGTTAAAGTTTATGTATTGGATGGAAAAAGTTTAAGTGATTATAGGGTTGATATGTTAAAAGAAATGATTAATCCTGTTAAAATTAATTCTCAAGATTACAATTTAACTATTTTTATCGATATGCTTTCAAATGATAATATGAAACTAAGCATATATAATAAAGATATTGTTTTTGCTAAAAATAAGAAAAAATACAATTATGTAGATGTTAAAATTTCTGATTTAAAATTTTTATTTGAAAGAAATGGATATAGTGAATACAGCAATGAAAATCTACTTGAAAAAATCAATCAAAATCTAGCAAGAGAAGATATACTCAAAAGAGTTAAAATTCAAGGTTATGCAGACGATAGAGGTAGCACTTTTGCAAACTATATGATAGGATTAAATAGAGCAATGAATGTGGCTAAACATTTCTTTAGTTTTACTGAGGTTATAAAAATAGAATCTTTGGGAAAAGACACCTATCCTACTAAAGATAAGTCTGATTCTCAAAGAAAAAATAATCGTAAAGTAGAAATTAGTTTTTATAACTAATTTCTAAATTTCAAAACTTCTTTAACAATTTTAAGCTAACATAACAATTTATTTTCATTCTCAAGGTAGCAATTATGTATGATAAATCACTAGAAAAAGAATATTATAAAATTTGCGAAGAACGCGGATATTTTGAAATCAATGGTAATGAAAAAATTCAAGAAAAAGGTAAAAACTTTTGTATTATGATGCCACCACCTAATGTAACAGGTGTTTTGCATATAGGTCATGCTCTAACTTGTACTCTACAAGATATCACAACGCGTTATAAAAGAATGGATGGTTACAAAACTCTTTATCAGCCAGGACTTGATCATGCAGGGATTGCAACACAAAATGTTGTAGAAAAACAACTTTTAGCTCAAGGCATTAAAAAAGAAGAACTCGGTAGAGAAGAATTTGTAAAAAAGGTATGGGAATGGAAAGAGCAAAGCGGTGGTACCATAGTTAAGCAAATGCGAATTTTGGGTATCACTCCTGCTTGGAGTCGTTTGCGTTTTACTATGGATGAAGGTTTAGTAAATGCAGTAAAAAAAGCTTTTGTAGATCTTTATGATAAAAAGCTTATTTTGCGTGGAAATTACATGGTAAATTGGTGCACTCATGATGGAGCATTAAGCGATATAGAAGTAGAACACAAAGAAAATAAAGGAAAATTATATTACTTAAAATATTTCTTAGAAAATTCTCAAGAATATATCGTAGTAGCCACCACAAGACCAGAAACTTATTTTGGTGATAGCGCTGTGATGGTTAATCCAAACGATGAAAGATTTAAGCATTTAATAGGCAAAAATGTCATTTTACCTTTAATAGATAGAAAAATTCCTATTATTGCTGATGAGCATGTAGATATGGAATTTGGTACAGGCTTTGTGAAAGTAACCCCAGCACATGATCATAATGACTATGAAGTAGGCTTAAGACATAAACTTGAATTTATTACCATCTTTGATGAAAAAGGTATCTTAAATGAATATTGCTTGCATTTTAAAGGCTTAGAAAGATTAGAAGCAAGAGATATTATTATAAAAGAATTACAAGAAAAAGGTTTTGTTGAAAAAATAGAAGATTATACTAATCAAGTAGGATATTGCTATCGTTGTAAAAATGTGGTTGAGCCATATATTTCTAAACAATGGTTTGTAAAAAATGAAATCGCAAAAGAAAGTATAGAAAAAGTTAATTTTGGTGGAAGTAAATTCTACCCTGCACATTGGATTAATAGTTTTAATGCTTGGATGAGGGATTTAAAAGATTGGTGTATTTCAAGACAACTTTGGTGGGGTCATCAAATTCCTGTGTATTACTGTGAATGCTCTCATGAATGGGCAAGTGAAGAAACTCCAAGCCAATGCCCAAAATGCCAAAGCACTAATTTCAAACAAGATCCTGATGTTTTAGACACTTGGTTTTCTTCAGGTCTTTGGGCTATGAGTACTTTAGGTTGGGGTAATAAAGACTGGGGTAAAAATACACTTTGGCATGAAGATGATTTAAAAGACTTTTATCCAAATTCTTTATTAATCACTGGTTTTGATATTTTATTTTTCTGGGTTGCTAGAATGATGTTTCAAAGCACTAATGCCTTAGGTGAACTTCCTTTTAAAGATATATATTTGCATGCTTTGGTTAAAGATGAGCAAGGTAGAAAAATGAGTAAGTCTTTAGGTAATGTCATTGATCCTGTGCAAAGTGTGGATGAATATAGTGCTGATATCTTGCGTTTTACTCTTGCTCTTTTAGCTATCCAAGGTAGAGATATAAAGTTAAGCAATGACAAACTCATACAAGTTAGAAATTTTACCAACAAGCTTTATAATGCAAGTAAATTTTTACTCTTAAATGAAGAAAAATTTGAAGATTTAGATAAAAGCAAAATTCAAACTAACTTGGCAAAATACATGCTATCTCGTTTTGAAGTATGCGTAAAAGAAACAAGAGAAAATTTAGATAATTACCGCTTTAATGATGCGGCAAATACTTTGTATAGATTTTTCTGGGATGAATTTTGTGATTGGGGGATCGAGCTTAGTAAGGCTGAAAAATCAAGTATAAAAGAACTTGGAAGCATTTTTAAAGAAGCATTAAAGCTTTTAAATCCTTTTATGCCATTTATTAGTGAGTATTTATACCATGAGTTAAGTAAAACTTCTATCCAAACTCATGAATCTATAATGATTTCAAAATATCCTAAATTTAATTCTAGAGATGAAAAAATCGAAAAATTATTTAATATCATTATAGAAAGTATAGTAAGCTTACGTCGTGCAAAAACCCTAGTAGAACTTGCAAATGCAAAAATTCAAAAAGCTTGTATAAAATTAAACGATGAGAGTTTAATGGTTGAGTTAAAAAATTACACTAATTTCATCTCAACACTTGCAAAATGTGAAAACATCGAGTTTATCAATACAAATTTGGAAAAATCCATTAGAGATGTAAGCGAGAATTTAGAAGTATTTATACCAACTCAAGATCTTGATTTAAGCGGTGTTTTAAATAGACTTAATAGTCAAAAAACAAAACTTGAAAAAGAATTTAACAAGCTAGATGCTATGATGAAAAATGAAAAATTTATCTCTAATGCACCTGCTGCGGTTGTTGAGCAAAATAAAACTCAACTTGAAAATATTAAAGCTCAACTTGAAAAAATCAATGATGAAATTTCTAATTTAGAAGGCTAATAAGTGATAAAAATACAAAATCTTAAAAAACATTATGGCAAAGAATTAGTTATAAACGATGTTTCTTTAGAAGTTAAAGAAGGAGAAATTTATGCTCTTGTTGGACATAGCGGGGCAGGAAAATCAACTTTGCTAAGATGTATTAATGGTTTGGAAAATTATCAAAGCGGTAGTGTGGAAGTTTTTGGTAAAGAAATAGCTACTTTAAAAGAAAAAGAGTTAAGAGTATTTAGAAAAGATATAGGAATGATTTTTCAGCATTTTGCACTTATGAGTAGAAAAAATGTATTTGAAAATGTAGCTATGCCTTTAGAAATTCATAATTTTGACAAAAGTACAATTCAAAAAAGAGTTAATGAGCTTTTAGATCTTGTGGGACTTTTAGCCAAAAGCAAGGCATATCCAAATGAACTAAGTGGTGGGCAAAAACAAAGAGTAGCCATAGCCAGAGCCCTTGCTTTAAATCCTAAAATTTTACTAAGTGATGAAGCTACTTCTGCGCTTGATCCAAATACTACAAATAATATTTTAGAACTTATTGCCACAATCAATCAAGAATTTAACATCAGTGTAGTATTAGTAACTCATGAAATGGAAGCAGTAAAACAAATAGCACAAAAGGCTGTATTGCTAGAGCATGGACAAATTATAGGTCAAGGGAAAATCGAAGATTTATTCTTAAAACCAAGTGAAAAAATGCGTGAATTCTTAGGTGAGAGTGATTTTTTACCACAAAATGGAGTTAATGTGCGTTTATATTTTTGCAAAGAAAAAGCAAACCAAAGCATTATCACTCATATGGCTAGAAGTTTAAATATTGATTTTAATATAGTTTGGGGTAAGATAGAAAAACTAAACAACAATGCTTTAGGAAATTTGGTAATCAATATAGAAGCCAAAGATCAAGAAAGAGTTTTAAATTATTTACAAGAAAATGGCGTTATTTGGGAGCTTGTGTAATGAACTTAGAAACAATTTTAAGAAATTTTGAAAATATACTTTATCCGGCATTACTAGAAACTCTTTATATGAGTTTTACAGCCACTTTTTTAGCCTTTTTAATCGCGCTTATCCCTGCAATTGTACTTACTGTTACTGATAAAGGTGGCTTATGTGAAAATAAAAGCATTTATAGCGTGCTTGATTTTATTATCAATATTTTAAGATCTTTTCCATTTTTAGTACTTATTGTAGTTTTAAGTCCTTTTACAAAATATCTCATTGGTATTAGCATAGGAACAACTGCTACCATAGTACCACTTACCATAGGAATTGCGCCTTATTTAGCCAAAATGATAGAAAGTGCTTTTAAAGAAATTGATCCTGCTATCATTGAAGCAGCAAGATCTTATGGAGCTAGTAAAGCACAAATTATCTTTAAAGTTATGTTTAGCGAGGCTTTACCAAGTATTATTAATGGTATTACTTTAATTTTGATTATTGTTATTGGTTTTTCTGCTATGGCAGGAACTGTTGGTGGTGGTGGTTTGGGTGATGTGGCTATTCGCTATGGTTATGAGCGCTTTAGAACTGATATTATGATTCAAACTGTTGTGATTTTAATTATACTAGTGCAAATCATACAATTTATAGGAAATATTCTTTATAAAATCACCAAAAGATAAACAATGAAGCATAAACTTGGTATTTTACTAGCTGCGACTAAAAATTCAAGCTTTACCATAGGAACCTTGCTCATTAATATCATGGATGTTATGGGTGAAAAGGTAGATGTGTTTTACATTTTACATGATGGTTTTAGCTTGAACGATCAAAATATCATGCAAAAAATTGTTAAAAACAAAACAATTAAATTTATTCTTTTTACCCAAGAAGATTTTTTAACCACTCTTGATAAAAATCAAAACGATATTAATAATTTATTTTTCTTAAAAAGATGGACGCATATGGCTTTTGCAAGATTTGAAGCTTTTAAGTTTTTAGATGAATGCGAAAGTATTATCTATCTTGATTTTGATGTTTTACTTTTAAAAAGTATAGATGAACTTAGTAAATTAAGAGCTAGAAAATATCATTTTGGTGTAAGATTAGGTAAAACTTTACTTCTTGAAAGCTTACCTACAAAAAAAGAGTATCATCAAAAACGTACATATTTAACTGGAATTTTAGTCTTTACCGATCTTATACCAAATCCTTTAAAATGCTATCAATTTATATATAAACATTTAAACGAAAACATTCATAATTTAAACGATCAAGGATTGTTTACACTACTAGCACTAGAATACAAATTTAAAATAAAAGATTTAAAAGATACTTATAATGGAAATATTGATTATAAAACTAACTTATCACAAAATGCTTCTATAACACATGCAGAAGGTAGCAATAATCGTTTTTGGAATAATATTTTATGCAATCAAACATGGCCTAAATGGCAAGAATACTATGAAAAATGGTTAAAATTTGGAGGAAGTAGATATTTAGATGGAATAAAAGCTACTAATACTCAAGCAAAAGCAAGAGTAAGATATCATTTATCATACAAACTAGGTTATGCCTTTATAGAGTGTGCTAAGAATAAGAAAAAAATTCCTTTTTTTACCTTTTACTCTACTAAAGATTTATTACAAACACACAAAACTAGCTAAACAATACCAAAAAGATTTGAAAACAAGACCTTACCTTAAACTTCCACCTTTATCAAGCTATGATGATTACAAAAGCGAAGGTATTAAAAATCAAAATACTTATTCTTATAAAATTGGAAAAGCCCTTATTAATGCTCAAAAAAGTTGGTATAAAGGTGGTTATATAAAATTTATAAAAGAACTTAAATGCTTTTCTAAAGAATATAAAAACAAACAAAAATAAAACTTTTCTCATCTTATTAATATTTTTACAATATAATCAAACATTTTAAAAAACTATAAAAAAGGAGTTAATATGAAATTGTTAAAATTGCTCGCTGTAAGCACAATTTTAGGTGCAAGTTTATTTGCTAATGAAGTTATCACTGTAGGTGCAACACCTGTTCCTCATGCTGAAATTTTAGAACAAACTAAAGATTTATTAAAAAAAGAAGGTTACACATTAGAAATTAAAGAATTTAATGACTATGTTTTACCAAATCTTAGTACAGATAGTAAAGAACTTGATGCGAATTTCTTCCAACACCAACCTTATTTGGATGAGTTTAATGCCAATAAAGGCACAAAATTAATTAGCGTTGCAAAAGTTCACATCGAACCAATGGCTGTTTATTCTAAAAAATATAAAAATATCCAAGATCTTCCACAAAATGCTACTATAGCTGTACCAAATGATCCGACAAATGAAAGCAGAGCTTTAGATATTATCGCTAGTACTAAACTAGTTAGTTTTAAAAATATCGCATTAAAAACTCCACTTGATATTAAAGATAATCCAAAAAATATCAAATTTAAAGAGTTAAAAGCAGCACAACTTCCAAGAGCTTTAGATGATGTTGATTTTGCAGTGATTAATTCAAACTATGCTTTATCGGCAAATTTAAATCCTGTAAAAGATTCTATTTTAATAGAAAGTAAAGAAAGTCCTTATGCAAATATCTTAGTAACTACACAAGATAATAAAGATAATCCTAAAATCAAAGCTTTAATAAAGGCTTTGCAAAGTCAAAAAGTAAAAGATTTTATCAATGAAAAATACCAAGGTGCCGTAGTTCCTGCATTTTAAAACAAACCTTGAGTTTAAAACTCAAGGTTATTTATTTTTTAATAAGTTCTGTGGTAATTTTAGCTATTTCTAATTCTTCTTCTGTTGGAACAATTAAAATTTTAATTTTAGAGTCTTTTTTATTAATCTCACCATTTCTAAGTTGTGTATTTTTATCTAAATCTATATCAAATCCCAAATGTGCTAGTCTTTGACAAACTTTTGCTCTAACAATATTATCATTTTCTCCAATACCAGCTGTAAAAATCAACGCATCGACTCTAGGTAAAATCGCAAAATATGAGCCAATATATTTACTCAAACGATAACAAAACATATCAAGAGCAAGTCTTGCTTTTTCGTTATTTTCTTCAATTTGCGCTTCAATATCTCTAAAATCATTAAACCCACAAATTCCATAAACACCACTTTTTTTATTCATTATAGTATCTAAATCAGATGGATTTAAATTTAATTCTTTTGCTAAAAATGGCAATACAGCAGGATCAATATCACCACATCTAGTTCCCATAATCAAACCTTCTAGTGGAGTAAAACCCATAGAAGTATCTACGCATTTTCCATTTTCTATAGCACAAACACTCGCACCATTTCCAAGGTGAGCGCTAATTGCATTAAATTCATTAATATTTTTACCAAGTATATGTGCAGCTTGTTTACTTACATAAGAATGTGAAGTACCGTGAAAGCCGTATTTTCTAACTTGGTGTTTTTCATAAAACTCATAAGGCAAAGCATACATATAAGCATAATCAGGCATGCTTTGATGAAAAGCTGTGTCAAAAACTGTCACATTGGGAACTTTTGGAGCTGCTTTTATCATAGTTTTAATACCTATTAAATGTGCAGGATTATGTAAAGGTGCTATATGAGAAACCCTATCAATTTCTTTTAAAATTTCATCATCTACTAAACAATGTTTAGTTAAATTTGGACCTCCATGAACTATCCTATGTCCACACCCATCAAGCTCATTTAAATCATGTAAAATTCCACTTTGAGAAAATAATTCATTTACTAATTCAATACCTTGCTCATGATCTTTAATTGCTAATTCTTTTTGGTATTTTTGACCACTTTTTAGATCTTTTAGTTCTATTTTAGAGCTTTGCTCGCCTATTTTTTCCACTAAACCAGATGCTAGGGCTTCATCTTTTTCAAAAAGCTTAAATTTAATTGAAGATGAACCTGAATTTAAAACTAATATTTTCATTTTTCTCCTTATTCTTGTGCTTGAATAGCACTTAAAATCACAGTATTAACAATATCTTCCACCAAGCAACCTCTACTTAAATCATTAATTGGCTTTTTAAGACCTTGTAAAATCGGGCCAATAGCTAAAGAATTTGCTGTTCTTTGTACTGCTTTATAGCAAATATTTGCCGCATTTAAATCAGGAAACACATATACATTTGCCTTTCCTGCTACTTTAGAATTTGGCATTTTACTTTTTGCTGTTAGCATATCATATGCTGCATCAAATTGTATAGGACCTTCTAGCTCAAGTTGAGGATATTTTTCTTTAGCTATTTTAGTAGCTTCTTTAATTGCATCCACGCTAGCTCCACTCCCACTATCTCCACTAGAATATGAAAGTAAAGCCACTTTAGGTTCAAGTCCAAAAGCTTTAGCACTATTTGCACTCACATAAGCAATTTCAGCAAGTTGTTCAGGGGTTGGATTTGGCATAACAGCACAATCAGCAAAAACCAAAACCTTATCTTCTAAAGACATAAAAAACATACCAGAAACCAAACTCACATCAGGTTTTGTTTTGATAATTTGCAAAGCAGGACGAATAGTTTCAGCAGTAGTTGTACTTGCACCACTTACCATAGCATGGGCTTTTTGAGTATGTACAAGTAAAGTCGCAAAATAAGTTTTATCTTGCACGAGTTTTTTAGCTTCTTCTTTACTCATACCTTTACTTTTTCTAGCTTCATATAAAAGCTCTTCAAATTCTTCATTATATTGAGAATTTTTAGGATTTATAATACGCACACCATCGATATTGATATTTAAACTATTGGCTTTCGCACAAATTTCATTGCTATCACCTAGCAAAATCAAATCAACAATTTCATTTTGTATCAAAAATTCACTAGCTTTTAATACTCTTTCATCAAAACTTTCAGGTAAAACTACTATTTTTTTATCTGCTTTTGCTTTTTCAAAAAGCTCATAAGAAAATCTTGCCTGAGTTTTATAAGTATATTCTTGTAATAAATCTTGAGTAAAATCTTCATTTTCTTTTAACAAAACAAAGTCGCTAAGCTTTTGGCTTAGTAAAAAATTTAACATAATATGATTTTCATCTTGACTTTTTGCATACAATGGAGTGTTTAGCTCTTTAGCTAAGGCTATATTTAAACTTAAATCCCCCATCAAGCCAAAATCATCTACTCCAACTACTATAGTAAAATCATTTTCTTTTTTTGTTTTTTCAAAATCTTCAATAATTTTTTTAAAAAAATCATTTAAATTTTGAGTGAATTTACCTTGATACTCATTTTTTTCAAAACTACTAAAAAAATCTATTTTAAGATTTCTTTTTGTGCAAAATGAAGTAATTTTTTCTTTATTTTTTTCACAAAAAACAGGAAAGTAAAAAGCTATTTTACCTCGTACCTTTTCTAAACACTGCTGCAAAAATTTTTCATCAATGCAGTTTAATAAAAACATAGATTTCATTTTTTCCTCTTTATTTAACAAAATAATTGTTTTTTATAATATAATTATTTTAAAATTCATCATAATAATATAAGGTTATAAAGCTATGAAATTTAAAAATGTTAATTTTTACTTGTTACCTTTTGTAATGTTTGGCTGTAGTGCCACAGTTGATCCACATATTAATATGAAACCACCTACTTATGTAGAAGAACTAGCTCCTAAGCAAAATCATAATACTCAAAGCAATCCTGGATCGCTGTTTGGTAAAGGAGATAACCCTTTATTTTCTGATAAAAAAGCAATGAATGTAAATGATTTGGTAACCGTAGTCATTAGAGAAAATGCTACACAAAATTCACAAGGCTCTAAATCTACAAGCAAAAACAACAATGTAAATTTAGGTGGTGGACAAATAACTACAGGTGCTGGACTTAGCAAAGTTAGAGATTTTGTTAATGACTATACAAATATAGGCTATACCACAGCAAGTACTTCACAATATCAAGGCACAGGAAGCCAAACTAGAAGTGAAAATTTCCAAACTACAATTTCTGCTAGAGTAATTAAGGTTTTATCTAATGGAAATTATTTTATAGAAGGAAGTCGTGAGCTTTTAATCAATGGAGAAAAACAAATCATTCAACTAAGCGGGGTTATAAGACCTTATGATATTTCTCAAGATAATATGATAGATAGTAAATATATAGCTGATGCAAAAATTCTTTATAAAACTGAAGGCGATATAGACAAATCTACACGCAAGCCTTGGGGGACAAAATTTATGGAGACCATTTGGCCTTTTTAATAAGCTAAATGGTTTTACATAAAACTTGGTGCATCATTGGAAAATAAAATCAAATCCCCATTTTGAGTTAATCTTGATAAAGTTTGCACAAGTTGAGATTTTTCTTTCAATACATAAAAATCTAATGTGATATGTTTTTGTAAAATCACACTATTAGTCTCTGAAGTAATAATCACAAAATCAAAACATTCATTAATAATTTTACATAATTTTATATTTTCTTCTTCATTAACTTCAACTATACCAGGAGTTACCAAAACTCTTCTTCCTTGATAGCTTTTACAAAGCTCATAGCTTTGACTCATACCCTTAAAATTTCCATTAAAGCCATCATCTATGATAAATTTAGGCTCTTTAGAAATCACTTGCAAGCGATGTTCTACTGCCTTTAAATTCGATACGCTTTTTGTAATATTTTCTATTTTAATTCCTAAATAATATGCAAGCAAAATACACACGCTAATATTATAAGCATTAAAAGCACCTAGTAAATTTGCATGAAAGTCATAAATACTATCATCTAATCTTATTTTAAAATCCAATCCTTCCAAACTTGCCCTAACATCACTTAAATACTCATCATAAAATTCATTTTCATATAAGGTGCTTGAGTGTAAAAAGTATTTTTCCAAACGCTTGGATTTTAAAGCTTGCAACTTAGCTTTGCGGATATTATCTTGAGTTTTAAAATATTCCAAATGCGCCAAACCAATCTCACCTACTATGCAAATTTGAGGATTTAAAAACTCTGTAATTTCTAAAATATCATTTTGCTCTCTTGCACCAGCTTCTACGATATAAATTTCAGTATTATTTTCCAAATTTTCATTGATATCTTTTACTATACCCATAAAAGTATTAACACTTCTTGGAGTCTTATAGCACTTAAACTCATCTTTTAAAAGTTCGTATAAAAAATTTTTTATACTTGTTTTTCCAAAACTTGCAGTTATTAGAATAATTTTTAAATTTGGATTATCACAAATCTTTTTACTTGCTTTTTTTATAAAACTTTTCTGATTAATTTTTTCCACAAAAAAGCTTAATAAAAATGTAACTACTAAAGCTTCTAAACCGATCCAAAAAAATGGCATAAATATCAAGCTAAAAAGTAACAAAAATAAAAAATAACGCTTAATCCTAGCAGTAAAAACTAGCTTTTTATCTAAATTTTTATATAAATATCCACCATATAGTAAAGATAGAGCAAAAACTATAAAATATAAATAAAAATTTCCACTATACAAAGAAAACACAAAAGCAAAATAAGGAATTATTAAAAAATACAAATGCCATAAAGGTTTGGGAAAGTGTAAAATTATGCGTGAAAATTTATAAGAGTACCATTGTAAGGCTAAAATCAGATAAAATCCAAGTAAAAAATTTAAACTTAAAAAAGCTATCATACTAATCATTTTTTAAAAATTCCTCATGTATTTTTTCATTTATAAAATCAGCATGTTTTAAAAAGAAAAAATGATCCCCATCTAATGCAAAAAAATTTCCTTTTTGTGCTAGAGAGTGGATAATCGCTCCGCTTTTTAAAGGCGTAGCCTTATCTTCATTACCCCAAAAAATCAAAATAGGGTTTTTAAGCTTTTGAAATTCATTTTCTAAATTTTCATTAACAACCTTCTTAAAGGTTTCATACATCACTTCATTCATGCCTTGAGCGTCTTTGCTAATAAAAATTTTCCTCCAAAAATCCCCATAAGGAAGATTTTTTAAAATTTTAAATAAGGCTATTTTAAACTTCACTTTAAAACTTTTTGGTAATACAATACCTGCACTAGAGAGTAAAATCAAACCCTTAAAATTAGCATTTTGACACATAATAGTCGCAACTTTTCCACCAAAAGAATGCCCCATTAAATAATCTGTTTTTTGCTCAATTGTAATTAAAAAGTCTTCTACAACCTTTGCATAAGCATAAGAATCCATAGGTGCATCCATACTTGAATTTCCAAAACCAGGCAAATCTAAATAAATTTGCTTAAAATCACTCAAAGGCTTTTCAAAAGCTTGCTTCATAAGCTCTTTATTAGCACCCCAACCATGTAAAACAAGAATTGTTTTTTCACATTTTGGATTGATAATTTCATAACTTAAATTATAAAAATACCCATTAGAATATACTCTAGTTTTTGCCATTTCTAGCCTTTTTTATCTTTGTAAATCTTTTCTAAAAGCATCACAGCTTCATTTAAACGCTCATATTCTTCAAAGTTCAAAAGTACAGCTTCAAATTTATTGTTTTTCACAATCACTACTCTACCGTTTTCGCTCTTTTTTGTTTTTTCAAGCATAGTACTGAAATTTCTTACTACTTCAGTTGCAGTATAAATTTCATCTTTGCTAAAAGTAGCCATGATTATAATTTACCTTTTTGTCCATTAATACTATGAATAAAAGCATAATCAATCTTAATTTGCTTTTCAAATTCTATATTTTTAGCTAAACTATTAATTACATTAGTAAAATCTTCAAATAAATAATTTGCTAAAGATCCTGGATTTGGATTGATCTCATTTAAATAAACCTCATCATCTATCACAAAAAAATCACAGCGAATCAAAGCTCCTTTAAATAAAGGATTATAAATTCTAGTAAAATTATCCCTTAATTTTTGTTTTAATTCTTCACTAATCTTTGCTTCACTTACTTTAGAACTTTCTGAAAAACCTAAATATTTTTGTTCAAAATCTAAAATTTCATTTTTTCTAGGCTCTTCAATAATAGAAAATTCCATTTTTTCATCTATCATACAACCTGCTAAGTTATATTCTTTAATATTATTTACAAATTGTTCTACCACAACATCCTCATCAAATTCAAAAGCAACATCTTTGGCATACTTAAGCTCGCTTTCATCTTTAACTATGCTTATACCTATACTACTACCTAATCTTGCAGGCTTTAAAATACAAGGAAAATCCAAAGATACATTTTGCTCTTTATGCAAATTTAAAACCTTATAATCAAGTGTTTTCACCCCTACGCTTTGTGCATAAAGTTTAGTTAAAACCTTATTAAAAGATAAAACACTAGCTTCTATGCGTGGACCTATGTATTTTATACCATAAAAATCAAGCAAAGCAGCTATTTTGCCATCTTCACCATCTTTTCCATGTATGATATTTATCGCTATATCAATGTCAAGTTTTTTCTCACCTAACATAGTTTTTATAAAAAACCCACCCTGCTTTAACACCAAGGCTTTTTCTTTTTTATAAGCACCGCTGCTAAAAGTTTTTGCATTCATTTTTTCTTCATCTATAAGAAAAAATTCCTTATTTTTATCACAAAATATAAATTTTTTTTGTGCTTTGAGTACTTTTTTTAATACCACAGCACTTACAATGCTAATTTCATGCTCATAAGAATTTGCGCCAAAAATTACACCATATATCATTATATTTTTCCTTTTATTATGCTAATTTTTTCAAAGCCTCTTTAATAAGCTCACTAGTATTTTTACTCTCACAAGTTCTTAAAACCTTTAAAATATTTTCTTGTTTAAAACCAAGTGAAAGTAAAGCTGCCAAAGCTTGTGCTTGGTCTTGATTGGAATTTTCTATATTGATTTTTGCATCACTTAACTCAGCTATAATTCTTTTTGCACTCTTTGGACCAATACCAGGAACCTTTTTAAATACACTCTCATCGCCACTTTGCAAAGCCGCATAAAAAGTATTAGTATCTAAGCTTGAGCAAAGTGCCATAGCAGTAGTTGCTCCTATACCACTAATTTTAATCAACAACTCAAACATTTTTTGCTCATTTATATCTAAAAATCCATATAATTTATGAGAGTCTTCTTTGATAATTTGTGTGATTAAAAACTCAACCTTTTGATCTTTTTCAAAATTACTTGAGCAAAAAAGCGAAACAAAAACACCATAACTTACCCCACTTGAAGTTTTCAAAACTACAAAAGTAGGTTCTTTTTTACTCACTATTCCTTCAATTGCCACTATCATTTAGTTTCTTCCTTGTAATTACTAATAGCACGAATTTCAAAAAGCTCCATCTCATTTTCTGTATCAATTTTTTGAAGCTCAAAACATTGAATTTTTTCTTCATCATGAGGATAATAGCTTAATTCTTTTCTAGGATTTAACAAAATGAATTTAATTTCATTTAAATCCATCCATTTTCCACTTTTATTAATAATCTTAGATTTTAAAAGTTTTTCTTGAATTTTCTTAAGCTTTTCTATATTTGCTTTTTCTTCTTCTTTTAAAGATTCTATTTTATTGGCAAAAATACTTAAATTTTCAATCTTTTGATTAAAATCTTTAATAGTAGCTTTATAAGCTTGTGGTATAGCTCTTTTTGCACTCATTAATTCTTTTACTTTTTGCTGCAAAATTCGTATGGAGTCTTTACTTATATTAATTGTGTGTTTAGTCTCTTCTATTTCTTTAGCTAAATTTTCTTGTTCTTTTTTCAATCCATCAACATGTATTAGTATCTCTTCTCCGCTTTTTTCTTCTCCAAAAGCTTTAAGATCTTGAATTATAAATTTATTTCCACTGCCTTGAATTTTTTCAACATGGATTAAACTTTTAGCACTACATAAACAATTTCCGCCGAGTTCTTGTATGTAAATTTCATCAGCAATAATCTCTCCACCCATAGCCTTTTTAATATTTACTTTTTTAGCCTTGATAGAACCATTTTCCAAAGTTTCAGCAAAAACCTCCTCAGCCTCACAATATCCTCTTAAGATATTAACCTCAACCTTTTGTCCTATAATAGTGCTTTTATGATGCATATTGCCTTTAAGAATTATCTTTTTACCTCTTAAAACAGAATCTTGAGCCATATTACCAGTAACTTCTAATTCCTGAGCCTCAACAGTAATTCTAGGACCTATTGCATCTTCTAGAGTGTTTGTATTTTTAATCACAATAATAACTTGCTTATCAAAACCCGCCCAAATAGAACCTGTACTTTTAAAATCAACCTTACTAAATTCTAAATAATTTTCTATCTCATAAATGGATTTTCTTTGTATAATAAAACCATCTTTTTTAGCAATATATTTTATACTCTCATCATCTTCTTTAACTTCAAATTTATCAGAACAAATAACTTTTTCTTTGTTTATTTTTGGTGGAAGTGCTTTTAAAATTTTAAATCTTAAATCCTTGCCATCACTACCCTCTTTTGGCTTAATTCTCTCAATAGCCACCTCGTCTTTTCCTATAGGTGCTACATAGTTTCTATTCATCACATCATTATACTTTTTTAGATTTTCTAAATAATGATATTTTATTTCTTCATTTGTAGGCTCTTGCGGATTAATTCCTTTACATACTTCAAATTCAACTTCAAAATCAAATTTTTGCTTTTCTTTAACTTTAGCATTAAAATCAATAATTTGCTTTTTAAAATCAAAAATTCTAAGCCCAAGCAAATATTTTTCTTTTATCATCACTTTATAAATAGCTTCTAAAAGCTCTAGAGCTAATTTGTCATGAAAAGCAATAGTTTCACTAGCTCTAACGCTGGCTTTTAATAAAGTACAAAGCTCGTTAGTATGTAAACTAACTTCAAAAGTTGAAATGCGTGCAAATTTTTTAAAATAAATTTCTATTTTATATTCTTGTTCTATATTTAATTCATGATTTAAAAATTTCTCATCTTCTTCAAAAATTTTCAACTCTTTTTCATTAACTTTTATCCATTCTTGATTATCATAAGTATAAGAAGTACTAAAACTTAACAACCTAAAATCAAGTTCATCAACTTCACATTTATTTTCAGAAGCAAATATTAAAAGCTCTCTATAAGGGTCTTTAGTGTATAAAATTTTCTTTTCTTCCATAGCTTAAGCTTCCTTATTATATATAAAATTTTGATTTTAGCAAAAATAAAATCAAAATTTAGTTAAAATTAGCTCTATTAAAAATTTTATAATACTCAAACTAATGTTTAAAGAATGAAAATTAATGAGAAAAAATATTGTTTTTAAAAATTTCATCATCAATGCCTTAGGAATTTTATTTTCTAGAATTATGGGCGTTTTAAGAGATATTGTTTTAGCTTTGTACTTAGGAGCTGGAATTTATAGCGATATTTTCTTTGTGGCTTTAAAAATGCCTGCTTTTTTTAGAAGAATTTTTGCAGAAGGGGCCTTTGGACAAGCTTTTTTACCAAGTTTTTTAAAAGCAAGTAAAAAAGGTGCTTTTTGTATAAATATTTTATTGCAATTTAGTATTATAGTGTTTTTAACCTGTATTTTAGTGAGTTTTTTTGCTGAATTTTTTACAAAGATTTTTGCTTTTGGCTTTAATAAAGAAACAATTATCCTAGCTGCACCTTTGGTTTCTATTAATTTTTGGTATTTGTTTTTTATTTTTTTGGTAACTTTTTTAGGCTCTTTATTAAATTATAAGCAAAATTTTTTCACCACTTCTTTTTCTGCTTCATTTTTTAATCTTTTTGTTGTGATTGCAGGTTTTTTTGTCAATCAAGATGAGCCTTTAGAGGCCTTGTATTATTTTTCATATGCGACTGTCTTAAGTGGTTTAGCTCAACTTATATGGCATATTTTTGCTTTAAAAAATACTAGAATTTTAAAAAGCATGTATTTAAGCATAAAACTTAAAAAAACAAAGACCAATTTAGATAAATTTCATTCTACTTTTACCCATGGACTTTTAGGCTCTTCGGCAAATCAAATTAGTTCATTATTAGATACTACTATAGCTAGTTTTTTAATGGCTGGAAGTATTTCGTATTTGTATTATTCTAACAGAGTTTTTCAGCTTCCTTTAGCTCTTTTTGCAATCGCTCTAAGTCAAGTAAGCTTTCCAAAAATACTAAGACATTTAAAAGCAAATGAAGAACAAAAAGCCTTAGCTTTTATGCAAAAAGCTTTTGAATATTTAAGCGTGCTTTTGATTTTAGCTAGTATAGTTGGGATTATCTTAGCTAAAGAAATTGTGGAGTTTTTATTTCAAAGAGGAAATTTTAATCAAGAAGATACAAAAATCACTGCATTTTTATTACAAGCTTATCTTTTAGGACTTTTACCTTTTGGTTTGCAAAAACTTTTTTCTTTATGGCTTTATGCTAAATTTAAACAAAAAATAGCCGCTATAATAGCCTTTAAAACACTTTTTATATCAGCATTTTTTAGCATAGTGATTATTTTACTTATCAAAGAAGAAGCTTATAAGAGTTTAGGCATTGCATTAGCTTCATCTATTAGTGCTTTTTATTTATTATATGCTAATATTAAAGAATTTGGTTTTAAAAATCTTTGGGGTATTTTTAGGGTTAAATTTTGGCTTATTAGTATAGTATTTTTAAGTTTATTTGCTCTAGGCTTATTTGAAATTAAAGATATTTTAATACAATTTTTAATTGGAATTTATCATTTTTTTAAAGGTTTGTTTTAATGGTTTTTTTTGATAGTGTTTTAAAGAAAAAATACGAATTTATCCCAAATGAGGTAAAAAAAGCAAACATTTATCTATGCGGGCCTACTGTATATGATGATGCACATTTAGGACATGCAAGAAGTAGTGTTTGTTTTGATTTTTTAAGAAGAGTTTTACTAGCAAGTGATTATGAAGTGATTTTTGCTAGAAATTACACTGATATTGATGATAAAATTTTAAAAAAAATGCAAGAAAGTGGTAAAAGTTTAGAAGAAATTACAAATTTTTATATTAAAAGATATGATGAAGATATGCAAGCACTTAATATCTTAGAACCTGATTTTAAACCAAAGGCTACAGCTTATATTGAGCAAATGATTATATATATAGAAAAACTTTTAGAATTAAACCTAGCTTATAAACTTGAAGATGGAATTTATTTTGATACTAGCAAAGATGATAAATACTTTTATATCTCTAAAAGAAATTTAGAAGATAATCAATCACGCTTAGAAGAAAGTGTAGCCAAAAAAAATGATAGCGATTTTGTTTTATGGAAATTTGATGAAAAATTTTATCCTGCAAGTTTTGGTAAAGGAAGACCAGGCTGGCACACAGAATGCGTTGTGATGATAGAAAGTATTTTTAAAGATAAACTTGATATTCATGCAGGAGGCATAGATTTACTTTTTCCTCACCATGAAAATGAAGCTTGTCAATGTCGTTGTAAAAACAATCATGAGCTAGCTAATTTTTGGCTGCATAATGGCTTTGTGCAAATTAATGGTGAAAAAATGAGCAAAAGCTTGGGAAACAGCTTTTTTCTAAAAGATTCTTTAAAACTTTTTAGCGGAGAGGTTTTGAGATTTTATCTTTTAAGTGTGCATTATAGAGCGCATTTTAACTACGCTTTAGAAGACTTACAAGCTGCTAAAAAAAGACTTGATAAATTTTATCGCTTAAAAAAACGCTTAAATTTAAATGCTTTTATAGATGAAAAAACTACCATAGAAAGCGAAGTAGCTAAAAATATCTTAGAAGTTTTAAATGATGATTTAAATGCCTCTAAAGCCTTGGCTTTACTTGATGAGTTTATCAATGAAAGTAATATTTACTTAGATCAAAACCTAAAAGACAAAGCTTATAAAATACAAGTAGAAAAAAACTTAAAAGAACTTGCTTTTATTTTTGGTATAGGTTTTATGGATACTATAAAATATTTTCAATTTGGCATTAGTGAAGAAAAATGTCAAGAAATAGAAGAAAAAATCGCTCTACGTAACAAGGCAAAGCAAGAAAAAAACTATGCCTTAGCAGATCAAATTCGTGATGAGTTAGCTAAAGAAAATATTCTTTTAATGGATACACCAAATGGTGTAGTATGGGAGAAAAATGGATAAAAATTACAAAGAAATGAAACTTAAAGAAGTTTTTACTCGCTTTAAGCCTTATTATAAAGATTATTGGTTTTATTTTGTCTTAGCTATTATTGGCATGCTTTTAACTAGTGGTGGCACAGCAGCTAGTGCATACATCATAGAGCCTATTTTAAATAAAATTTTTATAGAAAAAAATGTTGATTTGCTTTATTACATGCCTTTACTTGTTGTTTTAATTTATGCTTTAAAAAATCTTGGTGCTTATATGCAAGTTTATTATATATCTTATGTTGGGACAGATATTTTAAGAAGATTAAGAGAATTAGTTCTTGGCAATCTTTTGCGCTTAGATATGAGTTTTTTTCATAAATACAGAAGTGGAGAATTAATCAGCAGATGTACTTCTGATATTGGAGCTTTACAAAATATAGTTTCTACTATAATACCTGAAATTTTAAGAGAAAGTTTAACCGCGATTGGACTTTTAAGTGTGGTAATTTATCAAAGTCCAAAACTTGCTTTTTTTGCTTTAGTTATTTTACCTTTAGCAATTTACCCTCTTGCTATTTTTGCTAAAAAAATCAAAAAAATAGGACGCAATACTCAAGAAAAAAATTCTGATCTTACTTCAAGATTAAGTGAAATCTTTTCTAATATAGAACTTATTAAAGCTTCTAATGCAGGTAAAAATGAAATGCAAAAATTCAGCCAAACTAATAGCGAAGTTTGCAAACTTTCCTTAAAAGGCATTAGAATTGAAGCTTTAAGTAGCCCTTTAATGGAATCTATGGGTTCAATTGGCTTTGCAATAGTAATTATAATAGGTGGTAAAGAAGTAATTGATGGAAGTTTAAGCATAGGTTCTTTTTTTAGCTTTACTACAGCTTTATTTATGGCTTATACTCCTATTAAAAGACTTTCTTCACTTTATACAAGATTGCAAAATGCAGTAGCAGCTAGTGAGAGAACTTTTTATCTAACTGATTTAGAACCACAAATTAAAGGTGGCGATGAAAAACTTGCAGAAAACATCCAAAATATTCATTTTAAAAATGTCTCTTTAAGCTATCAAAAAGATAAAATAGTATTAAAAGATGTAAATTTTTCTTTTGATAAAGGAGAAATTCTAGCCTTAGTTGGATCAAGTGGTGGAGGAAAATCTTCTATTATCAATCTTTTGATGTATTTTTTTGAAAAAGATAGTGGTGAGATTTTAATCAATCAAAAAGACATTAGCTCTTTTGATATTATTAGTTTAAGAGAAAATATTTCTTTGGTAACTCAAAATATTTATATATTTAATGACACTATAGCTCAAAATATTGCTTATGCTAAAGAATATAACGAAACACGCGTGATAGAGGTTTTAAAACAAGCTAATGCTTATGATTTTGTCCAAGAACTTGGTGGTATACATACTGAATTAAAAGAACATGGAAAAAATCTCTCCGGCGGACAAAAACAACGCATTGCTATAGCAAGGGCTTTATATAAAAATCCTCAAATTTTAATTTTTGATGAAGCAACTTCAGCACTTGATAATGAAAGTGAAAAAGCCATAGTAAGAACTATAGAAAGCTTAAAAAATGATCGCTTAATACTCATCATCGCTCATAGGCTTAGCACTATAGAAAATGCTGACAAAATTGCTGTGCTTGATAAAGGAAAAATAGCTTCTATAGGAAATGATGCTTATTTGATGCGACATTGTGAAATTTATCAAAAATTAAAACAAAAAGTACAAAAAACTGATAAAGTTAAAGAAAATGAAAACTAAGAATTATCATTTTTTTAGTAAAATATGCCATTTTATAAAAAAGGAAAAATATGACTTATGAAAGTTTAAAACCTTTAATATATAAATTAGATCCAGAAAATGCCCATGCTTTAGCTGAATTTAGCATGCGAACGCTAGATTGTATATTTCCTGGAGGACTTAGTTTTTTTGCAAAAGATTGTATAATAAATGATGAAATTTTAAATCAAGAAATTTTTAATTTAAATTTTTACAATCCTGTGGGCTTAGCAGGTGGCTTTGATAAAAATGCAACTATGATAAGACCGCTAAGTGCTTTAGGTTTTGGTTTTTTAGAATATGGAACTTTCACCCCAAAACCTCAAAATGGCAACGAAAAACCTAGACTTTTTAGACTTGTTGAACAAGAAAGTATTCAAAATGCTATGGGTTTTAATAATAAAGGTAAAGATGCTATCGCAAAAGAAGTAAAAAAAGTCTATCCTTTTAGCATACCTTTAGTAGCAAATATAGGCAAAAATAAAATCACTCCAAATGAAGAAGCTATTAATGATTATATTATTTTATTAAAAGAATTTAAAGATTTGTGCGATTTGTTTGTGATTAATATATCCTCTCCAAATACCAAAAATTTAAGAGATTTACAAAGTGAGGAATTTGTAAGCACCCTATTTAATCAAGCAAAAGAAATCACAAAAAAACCTGTGATTTTAAAAATTGCTCCAGATATGAGTATAGATAGTGCAATTTCACTTTGCAAAAGTGCTATTAGTGCAAAAGCTGATGGTATTATCATGGCAAATACTAGTATAGATTATTCTTTAATTGATAATACAAGAACCTTTGGTGGAATTAGTGGTAGATTAATCACTCAAAAAAGTGCGACATTTTTTAAAGAAGTAGCTAAAGAAATTTATCAAGATACTATTTTAATAGCAAGCGGTGGTATAGATAGTGCTGAACTTGCTTATGAACGCATTAAAAATGGGGCTAGTTTGGTTCAAATTTATACAGCTATGATTTTCAAAGGACCAAGCATTGTTAAAAATATCAATCAAGGATTAATTGAACTTTTAAAACAAGATGGTTTTAATCATATTAGTCAAGCTATAGGAGTTAATTTTAAATGATTAATTATAAAAAAATCACCCTTGAAAATGAACTTGAAATTTACACTTTACCTGTAAATAAAAAAAGCGGGGTTATAAGTGTAGATATTTTTTATAAAGTTGGCTCAAGAAATGAAAAAATGGGAAAAAGCGGCATAGCTCATATGCTTGAACATTTAAATTTTAAAAGTACAAAAAATTTAAAAGCAGGCGAATTTGATGAGATAGTCAAGGGTTTTGGTGGAGTGGATAATGCAAGTACTGGTTTTGACTATACGCATTATTTTATAAAATGCTCTAGTGAAAATTTAGACAAATCTTTGTGGCTTTTTGCTGAATTAATGCGTAATTTAAATTTAAAAGATGATGAGTTTCAGCCTGAAAGAAATGTAGTTTTAGAAGAAAGGCGTTGGAGAACTGATAATAATCCTTTAGGATATTTATATTTTAGATTATACAATCATGCCTTTTTACATCATCCATATCATTGGACTCCAATAGGCTTTTTTAAAGATATACAAAATTGGAAAATAGAAGATATACAAGATTTTCATCAAACTTTTTATCAACCCAAAAATGCTATTTTGCTTGTGAGTGGTGATATTAATGAAGATGAAGTTTTCAATCTTGCTAAAAAACATTTTCAAGATATAAAAAACACCAAAGAAATCCCTATAGTTCATGAAAAAGAACCTGAACAAGATGGTGCTAAACGCGTGATCTTGCACAAAGAAAGCGATACGCAACTACTAGCACTTGCATACAAAATTCCTGCATTTAATCATGAAGATATGCCAAAACTTTGCGCATTGAGTGAGCTTTTAGGAAATGGAAAAAGCTCATTAATAAGTGAAATTTTAATTGATAAATTAGAACTAATCAATGAATTTTATGCCTATGCAAGTGAAAATATAGATGAGAATTTATTTATATTTATTTGTGTTTGTAATGAAGGTATAAAATCAGAAGATGTTGAAAAAGAGCTTTTGAAAATTCTTGAAGATGTAAAAAATGCCAAATTTGATGATGCTATCATGGAAAAAATCAAAAATACCGTAAAAAGTGATTTTATTTTTTCACTAAGCAATGCAAGTAGCGTTGCAAATATTTATGGATCTTATCTTGCAAAGGGTGATTTAAAACCTTTGCTTGATTATGAAAAAAATATAGAAAATCTAAGCAAAGATGATTTAATTCATTGTGCTAGAAAATACTTCAATGAAGACAAATCTACAACAATAATCTTAAAAAGGGGTGAAAATGGACAATAACATCATCATAGGAGCAATGACAGCTTTAATAACTCCGTTTAAAAATGGAAAATTAGATGAGCAAACTTACCATAAACTCATCAAAAGACAAATCGCAAATGGAATTGATGTGGTGGTGCCTGTTGGAACAACCGGAGAAAGTGCCACCTTAACCCATGAAGAGCATAGAATTTGTATAGAAATAGCACTAGATGCATGCAAAGGAAGTTCTTGTAAGGTTTTAGCAGGAGCAGGAAGCAATGCCACACATGAAGCTGTAAGTTTGGCTAAGTTTGCACAAGAGCATGGAGCTGATGGAATTTTAAGCGTTACTCCATATTATAACAAACCCACACAAGAAGGTTTATATCTTCATTATAAAGAAATAGCAAAAAGTATAGATATACCTGTACTTTTATATAATGTCCCAGGAAGAACAGGGTGTGAGCTTCAAACAGAAACTATTATAAGATTATTTAGAGATTGTGAAAATATTTACGGAGTAAAAGAAGCTAGTGGAAGCATTGATAAATGCGTTGATTTGCTAGCGCATGAACCTAGAATGATACTTTTAAGCGGGGAAGATGCGATTAATTATCCTATACTTTCAAATGGCGGTAAGGGTGTGATTTCAGTTACTTCAAATTTACTTCCTGATATGATTTCAAAATTAACTCATCTAGCTTTAAAAGAAAAATACATTGAAGCTAAAAAAATCAATGATGAGTTATATAATATTAATAAAATTTTATTTTGCGAAAGCAATCCTATACCTATTAAAGCGGCAATGTATATAGCAGGTTTAACCCCTACTTTAGAATATCGTTTGCCACTTTGCAAACCTAGTGATTGCAATTTAACAAAAATAGAAGCGATTATGAAAAACTATAATATAAAAGGATTTTAATGGATACTTTTTTTCAAAATAAAACTTTAGTAATTAGCGGCGGAACAAGAGGGATTGGTAAAGCTATTGTATATGAGTTTGCAAAAGCGGGAGCCAATGTAGCTTTTACTTATAATTCTAATGCAGATTTAGCTCAAGAAATTGTGAAAGATTTAGAAAATAATTATAAAATCAAAGCAAAGGCTTATGAATTTAATATACTTGAACCAGAAACATATAAAGAGTTGTTTGAAAAAATCGATCAAGATTTTGATAGAATAGATTTTTTCATCTCTAATGCTATCATTTCAGGTCGTGCTGTTGTAGGTGGATATACTAAATTTATGAAATTAAAGCCAAAAGGTATTAATAATATTTTCACAGCAACCGTAAATGCTTTTGTTGTTGGAGCACAAGAAGCGGCAAAAAGAATGGAAAAAGTTGGCGGGGGTAGTATATTATCTATTTCTTCAACAGGAAATTTAGTTCATATTGAAAATTATGCTGGTCATGGCACAGCTAAAGCAGCGGTTGAAGCTATGGCAAGATATGCTGCAACCGAGCTTGGTTCTAAAAATATCCGTGTAAATGTAGTTAGCGGTGGACCAATTGATACTGACGCGCTTAAAGCATTTACAAATTATGAAGAGGTAAAAAATGCAACTATCAATCTTAGTCCGCTAAACCGCATTGGACAGCCACAAGATCTAGCTGGTGCATGTTTATTTTTATGCTCTGATAAGGCAAATTGGATCACAGGCCATACTTTGATCGTAGATGGTGGCACCACCTTTAAGTAATATTACCTTAAGGGTGCTTTATAAAGGATTTTAAAAGTATGAATTTACCCAATATCTTAGCTTTTATAAGGATATTATTAGCTCCACTTTTGTTTTTTTTACTTATTAATGATTTTGAAAATATCCATCCTAGTTGGGTAAATTATTTTTCTTGCGTTATTTTTAGCATAGCTGCTTTAACTGATTTTTTCGATGGCTATATTGCAAGAACTTGGAATCAAACTACTAAACTTGGAGCTATTATAGATCCTTTAGCAGATAAAATGCTTATTCTAGCTGCATTTTTAGGGTTATTACTTACGCAAAAAGCTGATCCATGGATGGTTTACATTATCTTAGTAAGAGAATTTTTCATCACCGGCTTTAGAGTGGTTATGGTAAGTGAAAAATTTGATGTAAGTGCTTCTTTTGCAGGCAAAATAAAAACAACCTTTCAAATGATAGCTATTATATTTTTAATCATGCAATGGCCTTTTGCCAATACATTGTTATTTATTGCTTTAGTGCTTACACTTTATTCAGCTTTTGAATACATACTAGCTTATGTAAAACATTTAAAAAAAGGTATAAATTGAAATCATATTTATTTTTATTTATTATCTTAGCTATTGGCTTTAAATTTTATTCTTTTAGTTTTTTAATAACACTTTTAGTGATATCTTTTTTAATTTTTTTTCACGAATTAGGACATTTTTTAGCTGCAAAACATATGAGGGTTGATGTAGAAATTTTTAGCATAGGTTTTGGAAAAGCTATTTTTAAAAAAACTTACAAAAATACAGAATATCGCTTATCCGCCCTACCATTTGGTGGTTATGTTAAGCTTAAAGGACAAGATGATTTAAATCCTAGTGAAAAAAATTATGAGCCAAATAGCTATAACACTTTAAGTCCTTTAGCTAGAATTTATATACTTTTTGCAGGACCATTTTTTAACTTTTTTCTAGCATTTTTACTTTATATAGCCATAGGTTTTTTAGGAGTTCAAAAACTTGTGCCTGTTGTTGGAGATATAGCGCCAAACTCAGCTGCACAAAAAGCAAATTTACAAATTGGTGATAAAATCCTAGCTATAGATGGGGTTCAAATTCAAAGTTTTGAAGAAATTGGCAAACTTGTTCACGCAAAACCAACCCTGCTTGATATAGAACGCGATAATAAATTTATCAATATCACTTTAACACCGCAAATTGACCAAGGCTATAATGAGTTTTATCAAAAAGTTCAAAAACCTCTTATTGGTATAGCACCTAAGGGTGAGTTTGTTACTATTTATCACTCAGGAATTAGCAGTTTAAAATATGCTTATGAAGAAAGCATAGATGCTTCTTTGCTTATTTTTAAAGGTCTTGCTAAAATCATCAGTGGGGAATTAGATGCTAAAAATATGGGTGGAATCATCACTATGGTGGATATAACCTCCAAAGCAGCAAATACTAGTATAGTAGTTTTATTTTTAATCACAGCTTTAATTTCCATCAATCTTGGAGTATTAAATTTACTTCCCATTCCAGCACTAGATGGAGGACATATACTTTTTAATCTTTATGAATTAATTTTTAAAAAAGAAGTACCAAAAGTATGTTTTGAATATCTTAGTTATTTTGGCATGGCTTTACTTTTAAGCTTAATGGTATTTGTAACTTACAACGACATTACTCGTTTTATAAGCAATTAATAAGTCCTAGTAGCAAAATCATAGCGATTAAACTCGGCTATACTATTTTTACGATAAAAGCTATTATAAAATTGCTTACTTAAACTTTGTTCATAATTTAGTCTAAACTTAACCCACATTGCCGTTTGATCTTTTGCACTTGTTTTTTCATCTTGATAATTAAGTGATAAATCCAAAATAGAAATTGGAGAATAAGTAATGTTATACTGATTTTGTGTTTCTTTCATGTTAGAATTTACATTTAAAACATTTAAATAAGGTAAATCAAATATAACCCCAAACTCTGTACTATCATCACTATTATTTTCTTTTATATCATAATGATTAGCATATGCTTTAAAATATTGACTAAATTGCAATTCAGCACCAAAACTATTTTTTGCATAAGCTTGTTTATATTGATCGTTAAAATAATTAAAACCAAAATTGATTTCATCAAATTCATAACGATTAATAATTCCCAAAGAATAAGCTTGCTCTAACTGCCCTATTCTTGCTTGTTTTTCTAAAAGTAAAGTAGCATTATCATAATCTAAAATTGAGTTGATATTTTTAATATTTACATTTAAAGCGTTATAATCTAAACTAGCTTCTGTTTTATCCTTTGAGCTTAAATTTAAAACCTGTGCTAAAGAATTACTAGCAAAAGTACCAAAATCAACATTTTGAGCTTGATACTCCTGCGGTTTTTGAAAAAATACTTGTTTGGAAATTGCATTTGTTTTTTGTTCTTTAGTTATATTAACATCACCCTCACTTAAGCTTTCTTCTAAATTAGAAGCAAGCACATTTAAACATATACAACTTAAAAAAATGTATTTTTTCATTTAACCTCTTATTAAATATGTTTTTTATGCTCTATTTCGCTTATCATTTTTTCATTTATATCTTGAATTTGCTTAATATGTGCATAAATTTTTCTTTCCTCTTTGACTATTTGATTGTTTCTTATATAATCAAATAATTTTTCTATATAAGAATTTAAATTTTGATTTAAAACATAAATATTACTTGTAGAATCAAATTTGGCTAAATTTTTATCTTCTATATCTTCTATTTTGGAATTAATCACACAAGAGCAAGCTAGATATGTTTTTAAACAACACTCTAAATAAAGCAATATTTTATTAGTATCAACACTTGTCTTAGAAATCTCATCTAATAAAATTTTAGCTTTCTCATCAACACCGGTAAACACCTCTTGGAATTCTTCTAAACTTGAGTTAGATTTTTTAGCAACTTTATAAGCTTCATTAGTTATGTTTTTAATATTACTCATTTGCTCTATTGATACTTTAATCATCACAGAAATTTCTTTGGCGGCCTCTTGAGTTTTTTCAGCTAAATGTCTTACCTCATCTGCAACTACCGCAAAACCTCTACCATGCTCTCCTGCACGAGCTGCCTCAATAGCTGCATTTAATGCTAAAAGATTGGTTTGCTCTGTAATATCTTCTATAATAGATATAAAAGAAGAAACATTATTAATTTGCTGTGAAAAAGTATCCATTAAAGTATGAATTTGAGTGATATTTTCACCTAAATTTTGCAAATCGACTGAAATTAATTCTGCATTTTTGGCACTTTTTGAAGAATGAGTAGAAATATCATTTGCTTGCTCATATATATCATGCATAGTGCTTGCATTATCATTTAATTTCACATTAATCAAAGCTAATTCTTTTTGCAAAGAATCTGACATATCCTTAGAAACATTTTCAACGACAATACTTCTTATGGATAAATTTTGAGTTTTTTCTATTTCTAAAGTAGCTTCATTAATAATTTTAGCATTATATGCGAAAGTACCCATTAAGCCTTCTAATCTTGCTTTTCTATAAAATCTTTGTTCTTTTACAGCTAAAATAGCATTAAGAATTTCTCTATTAAAAGCCTCCATTTGATCAGCTAAATCATTTACAACCCAACTTAATTTTCCTACTCCAGATTTTGGAACAGCTATATGAGTAATTCTTGCTTCCAAATTTCCTTTTGTAAGCTCATTTAAAACTTGAGTAATCCTTAAAACTTCCTTATTTCTATAATAAGCACTAGCAAGTCCAAATAACACCACTAAAGTTCCAATCACACAAAAAATAAAACCAAAAATATTATTTTCTACTATTTCCAAGATTGCCATCAAACAAAATAAAAATAAAGCAAAATAATTTACAGATTGATTGATATTATATTGATAAAACCAATTCTTCATAACTCATCCCTTTTGTATTTAAATAATCATCAAGTTTCTTCCTTGATGCACCTTTTCCACCTTTTTGCTCTTCAATCAAAAGCTCTTTGTATAATTTTTCTATTTTTTCAACTGCTTCTTTTTTGGGTTTTAAACGCATAGAATAATACCCAACAACTTCTCCTTTGGAATCAAACGAAGGACTGACAAAAGCCAAAACCCAATAAAATGATCCATCTTTTGATAGATTCTTAACATAAGCTATAATCTCTTTTTTACTCTTAAGTCTTTCCTAAAGTAATTCAAAAACAACTTTTGGCATATCCGGATGACGCACTATGTTATGAGGTTTTCCCAATAATTCTTCCTCACTATAGCCCGAAAGAGAAATAAAGATTCTATTGCAATATATGATTTTTCCTGTAGTATCTGTTTTGGAAATAATCATTTGTCCGTCATTGAAAAATTTTTGATTATTATTTGGCAAAATTTTTCTTTTCATATACCCTCCTTAAAATATTAATTTTAATATATCAATATATAAAATTAATAAATCAAGGATTAAATAAGTCCTTTTTTAAGCTTTCTAATTAAGAATCTTGCAGGATGTAAGGCATATAAAAATTCTTTTTTTATTCTTGGCTCATCAAAAATCAATGAGCTCATCACTCTAGCACAAACAATAGCACTAGCAAAAGCTCTAGATCCATGAGCAATAGAAAAATACAAAGGAATAAAATCATTTGGTATGACTTGATTTTTATTTTTATGCCATAAAAGTGCTTTATAATTTTGCATATAAAAATTTTCATCATAGGCTTGACCTGCTATGGCAAATCTATCACTAGAATATGATCTAAATCCTACTTTACCGCCCATTATCTCTAAATTTTCATCATGTAAAAACTCTTTTATGTTTTCAATATTTTGTAAATCATCATTTTTTAAAAGCATTGTATCTTGATTAAGCCTATCATAACTTGCGCCAATAAGTTGTAAATTAAGCTCCTCATTAATAGGACAAATATATCCTTTAGAAGATAAGGCATGCGGGTTTTTTAAAAATGGTTTTAAATGAGTACATTGACCTCTTACACTACTTAATTTCATATATTTATACTCTAAAAAATTCTTAACATCAGCACCTTGAGCATAGATTAACACATCATAATCTTTTAAAATTTTTTGATTATTAAAATTTAAAGAAAACTTTTCATTTTTATAAGAATAATCTTTAAATTCATACTCAAAAAATACCCTAGCCTTGCTTTTTTGCAAAAGTGTCTTCACAAGCTCTTGAGGTTTTATACAAAATCCATCTTTTAAAAAGGCTTGATTATTAATAATTTCAAATAAAACATTATCTTTTTGACTATCAAAACGCTCTTGCATAAGCTCATTATGAGCAAATTCATAAACCCCTTGTGGAATTAAATTTAAAATTTGTCTATAAAATCTACTTGCTTCTAAAAAAGCATATTGTGAAAACTCGCCCAATAAAACATCGGGTTTTAAAATCAAAGAACTTAAAATTCCATTGATATTTCCAGAAGCGCCTTTTCCTAATGAATTTTCTTTTTCAAAAACATCTACTTGAACATTTCTTAAAGAAAGCTCATAAGCCATGCTTGCTCCGGCTATACCTGCTCCAATAATAGCTATTTTTTGAATCTCTTTTTTTAAAGATGGGGTATTAAAATATGCAAATTTATCTTCAAATTCTAAACCATTAAAAATGGCTTGTATCATTTCTCTTTTTCTAAAACCTTTTATCTTTTGCACTTGAAAATTGTTGTTAATTAAAGCCTTTTTTAAAACACTAGCAGAAGAAAAAGTTAAAATCTTAGCATTTATTTTTGAGTTTTTAGCAACATCGTTTATAATATTATCATCAAACATATCTTGATTTTTAGAAGGTGAAAAACCATCTAAATACCAAATATTTGCCTTAAAGTCTAAATTTTGTAGATTTTCTTTAGCATCACCAAACACCAAATCTAAAAAACAATCTTGAAAATAAAACCTATAAACTCCATCCTTACATGGAGGATAAAAATTTAAAAATTGCTCTAAAACTTCTTTAAATTCCTCATAAAAACCAAGTTTTTTATAAATTTCTCTTAATTTATCTTTTTCTATATAAAAATTTTCAAAGCTAAGATAAAAAAGTCTTTGATTGTGTTTTTTTTCTTTTAAAAAACGCTTTAATGTAAGAAAGAAATTTAAGCCTATACCAAAACCAAGTTCTGCTACAATAGTTTGTTTGTTTTCAAAGTCAAAAGCATTTGTATATATAAATTTGCTTTCACTTAAACCATCACTAGAATTAAAATAATAATCATCAAAATCCAAAGAAAAAGGCGCATTATTTTTTATAATAATATTTGCTTTTTTCATTGATTCTTATAAAAATAACTTTCAATTCCATTGGCAATACCAATGGCTAATAATTCTTGGAAATTTTTATTTGTCAATCTATTTCTTTCACTAGGATGACTAATATAACCTGTTTCAATCAAAATCGCTGGCATTTGTGCTCCTACTAAAACCCAAAACGGAGCCTCTCTAACCCCGCCATCAACAACTTTATATTTTTTTCTTACATTGCTCAAAATTTTTTTCTGCACATCGATAGCTAATTTATTTGAAGCAACTATTTTTTCACGATTTAAAAAATTTAAAAATGTTTGCTTGGAAAAATAATTCATTTCTTCAAAATCTGATTGATTTTCTGCTTCAGCAGCTTTTTTACTTCTTTCGCTTCTTGCAGGAGATAAAAAGAAAGTTTCAATTCCTTGTAAAGTCTTAGCTCTTTGTTTATTTGGTGCTGCATTTGCATGGATAGAAATAAACAAATCTGCCATTTTCTCATTAGCCATGGAAGTTCTATCTCTAAGGTTTATAAATTTATCAGTACTTCTTGTGTAATAAATTTTATATCCTCTTTTTTTTAGCTCATTTCCAAGTTTTAAAGCCACACTTAAAACTACATCCTTTTCTCTAACACCCTTATCTCCTAAAGTTCCTGGATCCTTACCTCCATGACCTGGGTCAATTACTATAATTTTGCCTGATTTTTTGATAGTAGCTTTTGCTGCTTTTGAAGTATTTTTTACTGGCGTTTTTTTAATCTTTTTCTCAAATCCTACAAATAGCTCATCATCATCCAAATCAAGACTAGTCTTAAAATCACTAGTAGAATTTAAAACAATTCTTACTGTAGTTTTATTAAACTGCACTATTGTGATAGATTGATTTTTATTAATATCAATTTTTTTTCTATCGCCTTCTAGAATGGCTTCAAAACTCACAATAGAGCGATACATTTTACCATCTTTAAAAGAGTTGATTTTAATATCTTCAATATCAATATCATTATTTAATTTTAAATTAACACCACTTTTATCTTTACTTGATTTTAAAATATATAAAGGTTCATTTCTAACAACTTCTTTTTTAACTTCTGTTTTTTTAATCTCGCTTTGTTTTTTAACTATAGGTTTAGGTTCTTCTTTTTTTTCTATTTTTTCAAGTCCCATAAAAAGACTTTGATCTTTAAGCTCTATTTTTACTTTTAACTCTTTTTTAGAACTCAAAACTAAACGCATGCTAGTTGGATTAAATTGTGATACAATAATATCAAAATCTTTAAATTCAAAATTTCTCTTTGGTCCTTTTAAAATTCCATCAAAATCTGCAACATAACGAAAATTATCACCTTTTAAAGTAAAATTTTTTATATCTTTTTGGCTAATTTTTTCACTCAAATCAAGCAAAACACCATTATCTAATTTTTTAACATCAAGAATAAAAAGCTCTTTTTGTGCCGAAGTTTTTTTATCTTCTTTTTTATTAGTAAAAGCCGTAGTATTAGTTTCGTTTTTTACTAGCTCTTTTTTTATTTTTTGATCTTGTATAACTTTTAAAGCATTTTTTAAACGCGAAATTTCTTCTTCATTTACTCCGCTTTCTTTAAGCTCTTGCACATAAGCTTTATCATCAAAACCTAAAAAATTTGAACTAATGATTAATCTTTTTAAAATCTCATTTTTTTCTTCATTATTATCATTAATTACGCTTTGTATATATAAAGATTTTAGTTGTTGATGTAATTGTAATTTTTCTTCTGCATTAGAGGTTAAAAAGTTTTGATCAAATTTTTTAACCTCTACATTAGCAAAAACACCAATATAAAATAATAAAAAAATAAAAAATATTCTAAACATCTTCACCATAAACTAATTTTTTCATTAGTTCTTCTACGCTAATAAGTTTATCCAATCTATACCCATTAGCTCCTGTAAAAAATAAACCTGTTTCTTTTTTGCCACTCCAAGCATCGTATAATCTATCCGCTATACAATAACCTACTTTAGTAGCTTCCTTACCTCTACCACATGGTGCAACGCAGTTGCTCACACAAGAAATTTTTGGCCCCATTCTTTTATCTACTAAATTTAAAAGATTAGTTCTTACTCCTCTTGCAGGATAACCAACCGGGGATTTTAAAAGCTCAATATCTTCTTTTTTACAATCAAGTAATACTTGTTTAAAATCATCACTCGCATCACACTCAAAAGTTCCTATAAAACGAGTTCCCATTTGAACGCCACTTGCTCCTAAAGACATCATCTTTTCTATATCTTGCTTATCCCAAATTCCACCTGCAGCAATCAGTGGTATGTCGCCCCAATTTTTAATTTCTTGCACAACTTGTGGCACCACATTTTCTAATTGATATTCATCCATTAAACATTGCTCATAAGTAAAACCCTGATGTCCGCCGCTTTTTGGTCCTTCAACTATAACTGCATCAGGTAAGCGATTGTATCTACTTTGCCATCTTTTACAAATAATTTTTAAAGCCTTAGCTGATGATACAATAGGTACCAAAGCAACATCAGGATAATCTTGTGTAAATTCAGGTAAATTTGTAGGAAGTCCTGCTCCTGAAACTATCACATTAAAACCAACCTCACAAGCATTACGAGCAATTTGCGCATAATTATTACTTGCATATAAAATATTACAGCCCAAAGGTGCGTCTTTGCAAACCTTTCTAGCATTATCTATCAAAGCTTTTAAGCCTGCTTTTGAGTAAAAATTATCACTACCATAAGGTTTTGCATTAAGTTCTTTATCTATATGTGTTCTATTTTCATAATACCCAGTTCCCACTGAAGAAATAATCCCTAAACCACCATTTAAAGAAACTGCAGAAGCAAGCTTATCCCAACTTATACCAAGCCCCATTCCACCTTGAAAAATAGGATATTTTATCTCATGCTTTCCAATTTTTAAAGCTTTAAAACTCATTATATTACCTTTAATTTTGCAAATTTTCTTTTTCCAACTTGTATAATATATTCTCCACTTTCTAGTTGGTATTGTTCATTTTGAACTTTTTCTCCATTAATACTTACTGCATTAGAACTAATCAATCTTCTAGCAGCTGAAGTAGAGCTTTCCATTTTACATTCCACTATAGCTTTTGCAAGCCAAATACTACCTTCTAAAGTAAAACTTGGCATATCACTAGGAAGCTCTTTTGCACTATGAACTTTGTCAAATTCTTCCTTAGCTTTTAAAGCGTATTCATTTGAGTGAAAACGAGCTGTTATTTCTAAAGCTAAATTTTCCTTAGCTTTTTTAGGATGTAATGAGCCATTTTTAATATCATCTTTCATTTGTGAAATTTCATTTAAGCTTTTTTCACTTAAAAGCTCATAATATCTAAACATCAACTCATCACTTATACTCAAAACCTTAGCATACATATCTTTAGCATTTTCTGTTACACCGATATAATTTCCTAAGCTTTTACTCATTTTATTTACACCATCAAGACCTTCAAGCAATGGCATCATCATTACCGCTTGCTCTTTTTGGCAATTATATACTCTTTGAAGCTGTCTACCCATTAAAAGATTAAATTTTTGATCCGTTCCACCCATTTCTATATCACTTTTTAATGCAACGCTATCATAACCTTGTAAAAGTGGATATAAAAACTCACAAATTGATATAGGACTTTGCTCTTTAAAACGCTTAGTAAAATCATCTCTTTCAAGCATTCTAGCAACACTAAAAGTCGAAGTAAGCTCTACTATGCCAGCAGCACCAAGCTCATTTAGCCATTTAGAATTAAAATGAATTTGAGTTTTACTTGGATCTAAAATCTTAAAAACTTGCTCTTCATAAGTTTTAGCATTTTTAAGCACTTCTTCTTTATCAAGTTTTTTTCTTGTTACACTTTTTCCTGTTGGATCGCCTATTTGAGCAGTAAAATCACCTATTAAAAATTGTACTATAGCTCCATGCTTTTGAAGTAAAGCCATCTTGCTTAAAACTACAGTATGACCCAAATGCAAATCAGCGGCCGTAGGATCAAAACCAGCTTTTACAAAAAAGTTTTCACCTTTTTCATAATAATTTTTTACCAAAGAAATCAATCTTTCCTCATCAATAATTTCTGCTATTCCTCTTTTAATTTCTTTAATAATTTCTTCAATATTCATTATAAAACCTTTTTTAGTGATTATTATATGCATCATTTAAAGATGTAAAATCTAAAATTTTATACCTAGCTTTTAATCTTTCTTTTGCATTTTCAACATCTATATTATTAGGTAATTCAACTTGCACTTCAAAATAATTTGCCACCACAGGCTCTGAATCGGCTGAATTAATACTTAAAACATTAATCTGCATTTTAGCCAAAGTAGTTAGAAAATCCGCTAAAGAGCCTTTTTTATTTTCTATAGAAACAATGATTTTGTAACTTTTTATCGAGCTATCATTCCAAGAAACAAAAACCATTTCTTTGTTATCTTCTATCATCTTCATTGCTTGTTCGCAAAGTTTATGGTGTATTGTAGCACTAGTTGAATGTCTAAAAGCAATGATTTCATCTCCTCTTTTAGGTCTACAACAATAATCAAAATTAATCGTAGTTATTTTATAATTAGAACCAATCACTATGCTTTCAAATTTTTGTTCATTTTGTTCAAATTTAGCTGCTTGATTTTGTCCTACATATTTTCTAAGAGCTATAATTACCTCTTTAAAATAATTAAAATCTAAAGCAATTTGTCTGAGCTTTTTATTAAATTTTTCTTTTTCAAGCCATTCTTCTATAAGTTTAGAATCTTTATTAAATGCCGTAGATAAAAGATTAATGGCAATTTTATTGTTTAATTCTTTTTTCTTTTGCTTACAAAAATCTCTTATGCTAGCCCTAGCTTTTCCTGTTTTAACACTATCTATCCAAGAGCATCTAAAAAATTCTTCCTCCGAAGTTTCAATACTAACTATATCTCCATTTTTAAGCACAGTTAAAAGCGGGACTCTCATACGATTTACAAAGGCGGTTTTTGCATGAAGTCCTACTTTAGTATGAACCTCATATGCAAAATCCAAAGCCGTAGCTCCACGCGGTAAGGTAAAAATTTCACCTTTAGGAGAATATACTGCTATATCCTCAATATATAAACTATCCTTTGCATATTCATAAAGCTCAATAGCATCACAATCTTGTATATTATTTCCTTCTTCTTTACCATGCATAGAAATATCTTCAAGCCAATCTAAATTTGGTGTTGCAATATTTCCTTCTTTATATTTCCAATGTGCTGCAACGCCAAATTCAGCAGTTTTATGCATATCAAAGGTGCGAATTTGAGCCTCTATGATATTTTTTGCATCAAAAAGTGTTGTATGTAAGGTTTGATAACCATTTTGTTTTGGCAAGGCTATATAGTCTTTAAATCTTGAAATCAAAGGATTAAAATGCGTATGTAAAATTCCCAAAGCCAAATAACAATCATAAACTTTTTCAACCAAAATTCTTACACCTAAAAGGTCTAAAACTTCATCAAGCCCCACACCTTTTCTTTGCATCTTTAAATAAATAGAATAATTATGTTTAATTCTTTTATGTATAACAAAACTACCTTGTCTAAACCCATTTTCCAAAAATAACATTTCTATTTTTGAAATAAATTCATTAAATCCAAGTTGAATTTGTTGATCTTTTGCATTTATATAATTATCAATTTGTGCATATTCATCAGGAAGCAAAAATTTAAAACTTAAATCCTCAAGTAAATTCTTTATACTTGAAATTCCAAGTCTATGAGCTATAGGTGCATATACCACTAAGGTTTCTTCGCTAATTCTTTTTTGCTTATCTTCTCGTAAATAATTTAAAGTAAGCATATTGTGCAATCTATCACAAAGCTTTATTACAAGCACACTCACATCTTCAACACCCGCTAAAAGCATATTTCTAAAAGTCAGAGCAGATTTTGCAAGTTTCTCATTGGAATTAGAATGAGTAAGATGATCTTCTCTAATACTAACTATTTTAGTTAAACCTTGAACTAATTTTGTTACTTCTTCGCCAAAATTTGCATTTAACTCTTCTTCATTACAATTTGTATCTTCTAATACATCATGTAATAATGCGGCTATAATCATAGATTGTATAGGACTCAAAAAAGCTACAAAAGAAGCTACCAATATAGGATGAACCGCATAAGGTTCTCCACTCTTTCTAAATTGTCCTTCGTGTTTTTGGATACAAAACTCCACTGCTTTTTCCAAAACAGCAGATTGTGGAAAAACCATAAGTGGAAAAACCATAAAAAGAATTTCTTTTGCTCTTTGTAAATCCTTGCAATTTTTTACATCATCAACAAGTTTATCTAGCAATAACTCATCATTTACCAGCTTCAATAAATCCCTCTAATACGATTTTATCTTCTGCTATTTCATATAAAGCAATATCAGTATATTTATATTTATTTTTATCTAAATTTACTAAAGGCTCTGCGCCATTTGCAAGCTCTTCAGCTCTTTTAGCTACTACAAGAGCTAATTTATATCTATCATCTTTTAATTTTTTTAATGCCTTTGCAGCTATTTGTTCTACTCTCATTTTTTACCTTTAATCTTGATTTTTAACAATAGAGCATAAGCTCATATCGCCTTGGATAATTTTTAATAAATTTCCTTCTTTAAACATATTACATACCACAATAGGTAAAGCATTATCTTTAGCTAGGGCTATTGCCGTATCATCCATAACTTTTATATTATCATGTAAAGCTCTTTCATAACTTAACTCATTAAGCATAATAGCATCATCAAATTTTTTAGGATCTTTATTATAAATTCCATCTACCTTAGTTGCTTTAATGATCATATCTGCTTGAATTTCAACCGCTCTTAAAGTTGCAGCAGTATCTGTAGTAAAATAAGGATTGCCAGTACCACAAGCAAAAATAACTATGCGTCCTTTTTCTAAATGTCTATGTGCTCTTCTCATAATATATGTTTCGCAAAATGCTTCCATTTGGATAGCACTTTGAACCCTCACATCAAGTCCAGCACTTTCTAATGCTTCTTGCATAGCTATAGAATTAATTACAGTAGCAAGCATACCCATATGATCGCCACTTGTTCTTTTTATCAGTCCATCTCTTGCAGCAGATACCCCTCTAATGATATTACCACCACCTATTACAATACCTACTTCAACATTTTCATGAATCAAACTTTTTATTTCAGAAGCTATATATTTTAAAATAGAATTTTCTATACCAAATCCATTTTCTCCGGCCAAAGCTTCTCCAGAAAATTTAACCAATACTCTTTTTCTTTTATTGTTCATTAAATTTCTCCTTTGATTTAAAACTATATCAAAATTCGCATTAAAAAAAACTAATTTATTTAATCATTTCCAAAGGATTGATATGAAAATTCTTTTGGGTTACTTCAAAAGTTAAATCACTTTCAACCCTACCTATAATATAACCTTTCTTGATATTTCTACCTACTTTAACCCCAGGAGCAATTTTATCTAAATGTGCATAAATAGTATGTATACCATCTTTATTTTCAACAATCACAACTTGCTTTAAAGTTGGAGTTGCTTTTGCAAAAACTACTTTTCCATCTAAGACATTTCTTACCGCAGCATTAGCACTATCACTTTTTAAAACTACATTTTCATTATAGATCTTAATATTATAAATAGGATCTATATAATTTCCAAATTTTTGCTTTACTGTATAAGATTCTAAAGGAGCTATTGTCTTAGGACCATTATATCGCTTAACACTGCTTGTTTGATAGCTTGAACCTACTTGTTTTATGTTTGAATTTGGCTTTTGATCATCCTTTTTTTGTGCTAATTTTTCTTCTTCTTTTTCTTTGATAATTTTTAATTTATTGAGTGTTTTTCTTAATTCTTGCTGTTGGGCTTGCAAATTAGAAAGTTTTCTAGTATAAATTTCTTTATCAGTTTTTTGTTTAGCTATTTCTTGCTCTTGTTTTTTTCTAAGGTTTTTGAGCTCATCAATTTGATCTTTATAAACTTTTAAATTATTATTAATTGTAGTAATTTGTCTTTGCTTTTCTTCTATTTTTTTGCTCACATCTTCATAATCTTTTGAAATTTGATAAAATTCTTCTTTGAAAATTTTATCCAAAACCCCAACTAACTCCAAAGCAATAATACTATCTTCACTTTCAATATAATTTTTAGGGATTGCTAAATCATAAGCAAAATCTTTAGCAATTAAATCAATTATTTTTCCTTCGATCTTATTTTTATTTTGCAAAAGATCTTTATTTTGTGCATTAAGCTGTTCTAATGCTTTTATTTGAGTTTTCACAGATCCTTCAAGTTTAGAAGTTTTTGAAGTTAAGGTGCTAATTTCTGAAGCAATTTTTTTTAAATTTTTCTCATTATCTAAAATTTCACTAGCTAAATCTTCTAATTTTTTAGATAATTGCTTTACTATGCGTTCATTTTCTTTAATATCTTTTTGCTTTTGTGCAATTTCATTTGCAAATAAAACAGAAAAGGAAAATAAAAAAAGCAAAAAGCATTTTTTCATTTTCTAACCTTAAACATCACAAAATTCACACAAGCAAAACAAACACAAAGCATTGCTAAAAAAATCAAAAATAAATGCGTGAAAATACTTATTTTAGGTAAGCTAATGTCTACACTTTGTAAAGCTAGTTTAATGGATTCAAGATCATAAACTTGGGTAAAAAATAATACAAGCAATAAAAATGCTATAAAACAATCAATAAAAACTATCTTATAAAGCATAAAAGATCTAAACCAAAATGGGGCGCCAAGCAAGCACATGATTTCCACTCTTTGAGTATGCTCGAAAAGCCAAATTTTCATTTGTTTAAGCAATAATACAAAACTAAGCAATATTATAATAAACAAGAAAAACCATAATAAAAATTTCACTAAAACTAAAAGTTTATAAATTTTTGTATGCGTTTTTGCAAAAGTCTCCACTCTAGTAATGTTAGGATTTTTTAAAAGTTTATCTTTTAAAATGTTTAACTCATCTTCTGACAAAAGCTTATTAAGCTTCAAAGTATAAAATTTTGGCAATGTAGCCTTTAAAACCTCTATGTTTTTAGCTGATATATCATTTTTAAGTCTATCTATCATTTCATTTGGATTTAAAATTTCTAAAGACTGAAAATGACTAACCTGCTCTTCTAAGCTTTTTTTATCTAAGTGAGTTTTTCCTACTAAAATGATATTATAGTCTTTATTTAAAAGTTTTTCATAATATTCAATAGTTTTATTTGTGATAATCAAAAACTCAAAAGCAAACATCATCACCATTAAAGCAAATATTAAAGAAAGATGATTTTTAAAAGATTTCATTCATTCTCCCATTTTCTATATTAAAACGACGATAATCAAGTCTTAAATTAGTAGGAATTCTATGTGTAACAACTACCACGCAAGTTCCAAGTATTTCTCTAGCTGATTTTAACAAAGTCCATATAATATCTGAAGAATACTCATCTAAATTTCCCGTTGGCTCATCGCATAAGAGTAATTTTGGATTATGCGCTAGAGCTCTTGCCATAGCCACGCGTTGCTGCTCTCCACCTGAAAGTTGAGCTGGCTTTTTATCAGCTTTGAAAGTTAAATTTACATGCTTTAAAAGCTTTGCGGCTTGTTCTTTACATACATTTTTACTATAACCTTTAATCATCAAAGGTAACATTACATTTTTTTCTACACTAAATTCTTGAACCAAACGATAATCTTGAAAAATAATTCCTATTTTTTGCCTAAGCTGCAAAAGTTCAGCATTAGAAATATCCACTAAATCATTATTGCAAACCTTTAAATTTCCACTTATTGGCTCCAAATCCCCATAAAAAGATTTTAACAAAGTTGATTTTCCACTACCACTTTTTCCTGTGATAAAAACAAAATCATTATCTTTTAGCGAAAAACTAGCATTTTCTATAACAAGCTCATCATAACCAAGACAAAGCTTTTTGGCTTCTATCATCACTGCTTTTTCCTTATCATTTGTTTGATAATTATTTAAATCATTATTATTTAATATAAGAATACAATATTTCTCTTAATTTTTCTATAGCTTTTAAATTTTCTTTAGTTTTAAAAGGTTGCTCAAAGATAAATTCTATCTTTTGTAAGTTTAATACTATATAAACATGTTCAGGTTTATAAAAAGCACCAAAAGCTATTTTAATAACAAGTTCTTCATCTTTAATATACATTTTTTCAAAATGCAAGAAAAAATCTTCACCTTTAAAAACTTCATTTTTAAAATTCTTTTTTATACAAGCTAATTCTTTTGTATTTAATTTTAAATCCTCAATAGCAAATTTTTGATTTTTATTTAAGCTTTTACTCTTGCTAAAACCACTAATGATTAAATCATATATATCTTTATTTTGTCTTTTCCAACGATCTTCATATTTACTTGAAATTTCTAAATTTTCATTTTTTTTGATTAAAGCTTTTAAATGTGAGAAAGTTAAAAAAGTCTCCAAAGTAAAATCAAAATACAAAAAACTATCCGTTCTAAGTTCAAATTGTCCATCTTCTTTTAAAACCCTAGCACATTCATTTGCAAAATTTAACCCCACTACTCTACGGTGAGGCTTTTTATCCCAAGGAACAGGAAAATGCAAAAAGATTTTATCCACAAGATTAGATTCAAGTACGCTTAATAATAATCTTGCATCAGTTTCTATTAATAAAACATTGTTTAAATTTTCACTTAAAGCAAGTTTAGCTACTTGTTCTAATGCAGGAGTGTAAATTTCTATACCAATTATCAGTACATTAGGATTTTGCCTAGCTTGATAAAGCAAATGTCTACCACTTCCAAAACCTATTTCAATATAAATCTGTTTTTTATTTTTTATTTGTTCTAAAATTTCTTTTAAATCATTAGCAATTAAAGGTGTTTTTTGGATTAACCTTGTGTGTTTTAGCGCCACAGCTTCACAAACTACATCTTGAGTAAAATTTTCTTTAAATACAAGTAAAGCCTTTTGCAAATACCCAATTTGCGAAGGCTTAGTATGTTTTTCACCCTTTATAAGCCATTCTTGACTTTTTTCATCTTTTTTAATTTGTAAAAAAAATTTTTCTTGGTTTATACGCGTAAAAAGCAAATCAACATTTTCACCTTTAGCAAGCCATAAGAATTCAACTCCATCTTTTTCAAAAGGAAGTTGAATTTCTTTTAAAATTTTACACTTAAAATTTGGCATTATTTTACCGCTGTAAATTTATCAGAAGCTTTTGATTCTATGCCATTTGCATCAATTGCAATAACTTCATAACTATATACTTTTCCAGGAGCTGCAGTAATATCTTTTAATTGTTTAGATTTAATCTCTTTAAACACAGCATTACTTCCACCACCACTTCTTTTAACTATGTATTCTTTAGCTCTATCATCATTATCAATCCACTCTACTCTAATACCATCATCTTCAACAGCACACAAAACAATACTTGGCGCTAATGGTGCTCCTAGGGTAATACCTTCAACAGGCTCACTTGCTATAGGACTTTCTAGGCCATCTTTATCGACCATACTAACTTTATAATATCTTTTTTCAGCCACACCTTTAACCACATCTTCATAAGTATTTTCAGAAGTTTTAGCTACCACACTAAAAGGTAAAAAAGTAGTTGAACTTGAATAAATTTTATAATAAGCAAAATCAGCATAATCAATTTTATCCCAAGTTAAAATAATTTTTCTTGGTGCGTCTTTACTTGCTTGTAAATTACTTATCATAGGAGGAAGGGCTTTGGTAGTTGATTCTACTATTTTACTTGGAGTGCTTTTAATACCATCATAAGTTAAAGCTATAATTCTATATTGAAAACTTTCATCAGGTTTTAGCGAATCATCTATATATTCAGCACTTAAGCGATTTTTGATTCTAGCTAATTCTTTAAATTTCATATCTTTCATATTTGCACGCTCAATGATGTATGAATTTACTCTTACATCAGGGTGTGGTCTCCAAACTATTTTTACACGATTTGGCAAACCAACAATAGCTTGCACAAAAGGCACTGGATCAATCACTCTATTTGTAAAAGCTTCTATACTTACACCATCTTGAGAAACTTGTCCAAGTTCATTAAAGGTTTTCATAGAATAATAATATCTTGTATTTGGTGCTAAATTTGTATCAGTATAGTGAGTTTGAAATTTATTTTTGATTTTTGCTATAAGCTCCATAGGTGCACCAGCTGCATTTGTTCTATAAATATAATAACCTGCTATATTTTGATCATACAAAGGTTCCCATTCAAACGCTATACTTGTAATATCACTTATACTTTTAATACTTGATATTTTTGGTAAAGTATCATTTACTTGAGCAATTTGCGGTGAACTTACGCTACAAGCACTAAAAGCTAAAGCAGAACTTAAGATAATCCAATGAAGTTTTTTCATCTATCTCTCCTTGTGTAAAATTTTCTTTTAAAATTTGATAAAAATCATCAAACATAGGAGCTTTTACAAACATCAACTCTTTAGTCCTAGGATGAATAAAATAAATCAAATACGCATGAAGCATTACTCTATTATACTTTATTTTTCCTTTATATCCGTATAATTGATCTCCTAAAATATAGCGATTAAAATCTGCTAAATGCACCCTGATTTGATGAGTTCTTCCTGTGTATAACTTAGCAGCTATCAAAGAGCAATTTTTAGCACTTAATAAATTTATAAAATCTGTTTTTGCATTTTTTGCTAAAGGATTTTTAGTATTTGTAGTAATTTTTTTAAGCCTATTGCTAGGACAACGCATAATAGCTTTTTCATTACTCATTTTATCATTTTTCAAAGGCAATTCACTCAAAGCAAGATAAAATCTACCCATACTTTTATCCAAAAGCTGATTTGCTAAAAATTGATGTGCTTGATTGTTTTTAGCTATGATGATAGCTCCACTTGTGCCCTTATCAAGTCTATGTACAAGCCCTGCTCTATGTTCTCCATTTAAATTTGACAAAGCATAGCCCTTATGCAAAAGCCAATCCACCAAAGTCGCTTCTTTAACACTACTTGCACCATGCACGACAACATTAGGAGCTTTGTTTAAAACTAAAACATCATCATCTTCATATAAAATTTCTACATCAAACTCAGGCGTGTAGCTTTCTTTGGCTTCTTTTACTAAAGGTAAAAAAATACTTATTTCATCTTTTTGTTTTATTTTTTTAGAACTTTTATTTTCTATTTTTTCATTAATATATATGCAGTTTTCTTTGATTAGTTTAGCAACTTGCGAACGACTTTGCTTAAGTATATCTGATAAAAAAACATCCAATCTTTCTTCACAAAGTGATGAAATTTTTAGCATATTATATTTCCTTGTGATAAAATTTGCAATTTTAGCATATAATTATGTAATATTTTATAAAAAAGGGTAGCTTTGATAAAACTTGATAGAAGAATTTTAACACATTTTGACTTTGTACAACCTCTTTTAGTGTTACCTATCATAGCTATATCTTTTCTTTTAATTTATGAGGCAAATACGCGCTTAGCTGAAAAACAATTTATCTATACTTTAGTGGGTTTTGCAGGATTTGCGTTTTTTTTCTTTTTACCCTTAAGAAGACTAATGTGGCTTATACCTGTGCTATATTGGATTAATATAGCTTTACTTTTAAGTGTGGATATTTTTGGTGTTGAAAAACTTGGAGCTAGAAGATGGCTTGAAATACCTTTTACGCATTTTACCATACAACCTTCTGAAATTTTTAAGCCCTCTTTTATTTTAATGTTAGCTTATTTGATTTATCAAAATCCTCCACCGCCTAATGGCTATGGCTTAAAACAATTTTTAAAGCTAAGTTTTTATATTTTACTTCCATTTTTACTTATAGCAGGAGAACCTGATTTGGGAACAGCTTTGGTGCTTTTAATAGTAGGCTTTGGAACGCTTTTTATCATAGGGGTAAATTATAAAATTTGGCTTAGTATTTTTTTAGCTATAGCCATAGCCTCACCTATTATTTATAGTGATTTTTTAAAGCCTTATCAAAAACAAAGAATTCATGATTTCTTAGCTGAAGAACCAAGTTACCATGTAAAACAATCCATCATTGCAATAGGAAGCGGTGGTTTGAGCGGAAAAAAAGCAGATGAAGCCACACAAACACATTTTAAATTTTTACCTATTTCTACGAGTGATTTTATCTTTGCATATTTGTCTGAAAGATTTGGTTTTATCGGTGCAGTTGTAATCATACTACTTTACACCTTACTCATTTTTCATTTATTGAGTTTAAATTATAAGCTCAAAGATGATTATTTTACAAGAGTGGTGACAAATTGCATTGCTTTGTTTATTTTCATATATGTAGCGGTAAATATATCAATGACCATAGGTTTTGCTCCTGTTGTTGGTATACCTATGCCATTTTTTAGTCATGGGGGAAGTTCTTTTGCTACTTTTATGATTTTCTTTGGAATTTTACAAAATTTAATAACCTTTAGATATTTAGCAATAGAAAAAGCGGTAAAAATAAAATTCTAAATTTAAATTAAGGAAATAAAGATATAATAACATTTTTATTTTAACTTCTGGCGGATTTATAGCTCAGTTGGTTAGAGCAACCGGCTCATAACCGGTTGGTCGCAGGTTCGAGTCCTGCTAAATCCACCATTTAATTATTATTTTATATTTATTGTATTTTAATTTTATTATTTCTTATTAGTTTTGCATTACAGCTTGATTTTCAAAAAAACATTTTCCAATGATTTTTTAGTATTTTGATGATATTTTTGCAAATTTCTTTCTTTTTGCTTTCTTCTATTTGAAGTTTATCTAAAAAAGTTTCTTCAAGAGTGTTAACAAGTTGTGTACATTCTTTTGCATCAAATGTTTTTGATTCATTTAAAGATGATAATGCTTTTAACAATAAATCTTTATATTCCATAAGAGTTTTAATATCTACCTCTGAAAGCTGAGCTAACAGAGATAGAAATTGTGCAAAATTATACAGTGACATATATTTCTTTCTTTTTCCACAACATTATAAAATGTGCCTATATATCCGACTAATAAAATATTTCATGATCTCCACCGCCAAAAGTAACTTCTCGTCTCAAAGTTGTAGCATTACCAAAAGTACTAAATGTCATATTAAATACAGGAATGTCAGTTAATGGTTTTGTGCACCATGTAGTCGATATTATAACTTTTGCTACACTAGAGCTATTGAATGCTTCATCCCATCTTTCTATAACTGGACCAGTTTGACCAAAACCAATGCTAAGGCTGGTTCCAGAGAAATCAACCTTTTCTCCTGGAATCCCATCATATAATGTTAAAGTTACAGTAGTGTAGCATGAAAAAGGATCTTTCCAAGAATCAAATACTGCATGAATTTTTTTTTGCACTTCAAAACCTTCTAAAATTGTCTCAACATTATCACCTTTCTTATTTTTATATTTCACTTTAAGATTAAAAATTCTACCAGTATGCTTAGTAACACTTGTGACAGGTTTAAAATTTAAAAAAACCGACCCTTTATAGTTAGTTTGAAGTACTCCTTTATTTACAAAATCAACATAGCCAAGATACTGATCTGGCTGAACTTCAACAATAGAATTTGGAAGGAATCCATACATTTCAATAGTCGTTCCTGTTTTAAATGGAATATACAGTTGATTCACTTTAGGTTTGGCATCACCATAAAATTCAGCCGTTTTACTAGCTTTTCCGCTTCCATCTTCATATTCAACACTTACTGTTATTGGACGCATATAAGGTGAAATCGATTCGAACTTAGTTAATGCTATACCTTTGCTATCAAAATATTTTGGAATTAATTTTTCTTTTGGCAATTTCCCATCACCATCAATACTCCATTTAATTTTTTCATAAGGAGTGCCTCTTGCGAGTATACTCACAATTTCAATTAATTTTGGATTTAGTTTTGTTTTGCCAAGAGTTAATTGAATTGGAATCTTCTT